>JBGSPZ010000165.1:0-3795 GCA_041738375.1 Parerythrobacter sp.
CGGCAATCCGGCCCAGCGCCAACAGCATCAGCGCAGCTGCAAGGCCGATCAGCACGCCGCCCGCCAACCCGGCGAGCGGCGCAGCTTCGGGGAAACCGGGCAGTGTCATACCGCGTTGACCGGAATCTTGATGTAGCTCACCCCGTTATCCTCGGGCTCGGGCAACCGCCCTCCGCGAATGTTGACCTGCACCGAGGGCATGATCAGATTCGGCATGGCGAGGGTCTTGTCACGGGCCGTACGCATCGCGACGAAGTCCGCTTCGCTCACCCCGTCCTTCACATGCACGTTTTCTTCGCGCTGCTGCTTGACGGTGGTCTCCCATGCATACTCGTCGCGGCCCGGTGCCTTGTAATCGTGGCACAGGAACAGCCGGGTTTCGTCCGGCAGCGCGAGCAGGCGGCGGATCGAACGATAGAGCTGATGCGCATCGCCGCCTGGAAAGTCGGCACGGGCGGTCCCGAAGTCAGGCATGAAGATCGTGTCACCCACGAACGCGGCATCGCCGATGATGAAGGCCATATCGGCCGGCGTGTGGCCGGGAACGTGCAACGCGATACCTTCCAGCTCGCCGATCCTGAACGTCTCGCCATCCGCGAACAGCTGGTCGAACTGCGACCCGTCGCGTTCGAACTCGGTGCCTGCGTTGAACAGCTTTCCGAACACGTCCTGTACGCGCGTGATCTCGCGCCCGATGGCCAGCTTGCCGCCCAGCTTCTCCTGCAGATAGGGCGCTGCCGAGAGATGATCGGCATGGGCATGGGTCTCGATATGCCATATCATTTTCAGATTATTGGAAGTGATATAGTCGATCATGCGATCGGCCGAGGCGTTCGAAGTGCGGCCCGAGGCGGGCTCGTAGTCGAGGACCGAATCGATGATGGCCGCCTCGCTCGTCGCGGGGTCGTGCACGACATACGAGACGGTATTCGTCGCCTCGTCGAAGAAACCCGCGATCGACGGGCGGAGTGATTTTTCGGCCCGCGCGCGTTCGATCTGTTTAGTGGCGAGCGAGAGGTTTCGGTCATCAGCCATGGCTGTATCTCCAAACGATTACATAAAACATTTATATGTGTTGCTATTCATCTGTCAAGTGTTATGAAGGCCCATGATGGACAAGACGATCGAAACTCTTGCTGCCCGCGATGCACCTTGTTCCGGACTGCGGATCGGGGATCTGGCACCGGATTTCTCCGCGCGAAGCACGACCGGGCAGGTCCGCCTGTCCGACTTTCGCGGACGATGGCTGATCCTGTTCTCGCACCCCGCCGATTTTACCCCGGTCTGCACGACCGAGTTCGTGGCCCTTGCGACCTGCGCGGACGAGTTCGATCGCCGCGACTGCGCCTTGATGGCGCTTTCGGTTGACAGCCTGTTCTCGCATCTTGCCTGGCTGCGACTGATCCGCGACCGCTTCGACATCGAAGTGCGTTTCCCGATTGTGGAAGACCCTACTCTGGTGATCGGCCGCGCTTACGGGATGGTCGCGCCGCAGGATAACGACAGCGCGACCGTGCGTACGACGTTCTTCATCGATCCCCATGGGGTCATTCGCGCCATGACCTGCTATCCGGCCAATGTCGGCCGATCGACGCCTGAAATGCTCCGGATGCTTGATGCGCTGCGCGCGGTCGACGAAGGCCAGGTTCTAGCCCCTGCAAACTGGGAGACCGGCGATCCCCTGCTGGCGCAACCGGATTCCTCGCTCGACACGGTGTTCTCCGCCAAGGGCCAGACCGACTGGTTCATGCAGGAAGCCCGGCCGGAGTCGCGGAAATGACCGACGACGAGCTGGTGGACGCGCTGAAGGCCCTCGCCCATCCTGTTCGTCTGCGGATCATGCGGGCGCTGACCGATGCCGAGCGCAACGTGGGCGAGATCGACGAAGCGTCCGGTATCGGCCAGCCGACCCTGTCCCAGCAATTGGCGGTTCTGCGAAATGCTGGGCTGGTAAAGACCCGCAAAGAGGCCAAGCTGGTCTATTACCGGATCGACGACAGCACGCTTGCCAAAGCCGTCCGTGCGGCGGCGGAAATTGGTGGGATGCCTGCCGCGCCGGTGCGCCAGCCACAGCATCCTGCACCCGGCGTCGCCAATTTCGCCAGGCTGGGTTGAACCGAGAAGATCGCCATCCTTCTTCGGGTGTCGGAACCGGTCAACGCGCTGCGTCAATGGCCTCTCTGGCTCGATTCGAACGTGGATGCCCGGTAAAGCAGGTGGCGGAGACGGAGGGATTCGAACCCTCGGTACCCTGATAGAGTACGGTTCCTTAGCAGGGAACTGGTTTCAGCCACTCACCCACGTCTCCGCATGATGCATGCGTAGCATGCCTCAGGCGTCAGGCGGCGCGCTATAACGGGGGCGGGCGGGGGCGGCAAGGGTGGTTCGCGCGATTTCGCGCGATTGGGATGCCGGTCGGCGCAGCGGCGCGAAACCGACTCGTTTCACCGCATTTTGGATTCGCCTCGCCGCGCAGCAATTGCCGGTTCAGGCGCACTGGACTCTCATATGCGCTGGTAATCGTGTGGCGGGATGGGAAGTGCCGATGTCGTATCTGTATCGAACGCGCAATCTGCTGGCGGGTCTCGCAGCCGGCCTGTGCCTGATCGCCAGCCCACTCGCGGCGCAGCCGATCGAAACGGTCGATCCCAGCGCGGCGATCGACGGCGATCTGATGGAGCAGCCGGGCGACCAACCGGTCTATGCCGAGCCGACCGACAGCCCGAACGAGGCGCGGCCGACGGTGCAGGAAACCTTCGGCGAAGCCGATGCGGGGGCCGATGTCGCGCCGGCATGGTCCGATCCCGTGGTGACCTCGAGCGATGCCTCGGACGCAGCCAGTCAGGCGGCAAGCGATCCCGAAGTCGCCGCCGCCCAGGGTGACACCTACAAGGAAGACGATCTGATCGGTGCGGCCGAGGGCGTGTTCGGCAAGGGTGCGGAAGGCCTTGCGCGGCTGATCCAGGACCTGCTCAAGGAACAGGGCGAACCCAACGCCTATATCGTCGGACGCGAAGCGGGCGGGGCGTTCATCGTCGGTGCACGCTACGGCTCGGGCACTCTGTTCCACAAGGTCGAAGGCCAGCGGCCGGTGTACTGGACCGGGCCTTCGATCGGGTTCGATGCCGGGGCCAATGCAGGCAATACGTTTGTGCTGGTCTACAACCTCTACGATTCCGAAGATCTCTACAAACGCTTCCCGGCGGGCGAGGGGCAGGCCTATCTCGTCGGCGGGATGACCGCGAGTTACATGCGGCGGGGGGATACCGTGCTGATCCCGATCCGCGTCGGGACCGGGCTGCGGCTCGGCATCAATGCGGGTTACATGAAGTTCTCCAAGAAGCAGCGCTGGCTGCCCTTCTGAGGTCGCGGCTTTAGCCGACCGCAGGAAAACTGCGGCAGCTCGGCCGGTTTGATATTGCGGGATGTGCGCCGCCTCGGCATGGGGCTGTGCATGCTCGACCGTCTCCAAGCGCAAGCGCCCGACGCGCTGCTCGCCCTCATCAAGCTCTACGCCGCCGATCCGCGCAGCGACAAGATCGACCTCGGCGTCGGGGTGTACCGGACCAACGAAGGCGCGACCCCGGTGTTCAAGGCGATCAAGGCGGCCGAACAGGCGCTGATCGAGGAGCAGGATTCCAAGAGCTATCTCGGGCCGGAGGGCGACCTCGGCTTCGTCCACGCGCTGATGCCCTATATCTTCGGCAAGGATGCGACGATGGGCGGGCGGATCGAGGGGATGCAGACCCCCGGCGGGACCGGCGCGGTGCGGCTGGCGGCGGCGGTGGCCGAGGC
>JBGSPZ010000219.1:0-1818 GCA_041738375.1 Parerythrobacter sp.
CTCGCCGAAGCCGCTCGATCGGGTCACCCGGCAATCGCTCACCCGTCCGCTCGCATCGACCTGGAGCGCGAAGCCGACCACCCCCTGCATCTCGCGGCGGACCCAGGCGGGCTTGTAGTCCGCATTGGTCACCCAGCGTCCGGGGGCGTTCGACGGCCTGGCGAGGATCGGGTCGAAAGTCGGTTCGGGTGTCGGGGTGGGTTTGGGTCCGGAATCGACGACACTGCCCTTGTCGCCCGGATCGAGAATGAGGACATTGTTATCGTTCGGATTGTCAGTGGTGTTCACTTCGACATTGGTATTTAAGTCGAACGGCCTTTGAGGGACGAAAAACTCCTCCCGCTGTTCCCTGAACGGCTTTTCGACTTCCGGCTCGTCGGTCGGCGGGGGTGGTGGGAGCGGAACCTTGATGTTCTCGCCGACCAGCGGGGGCTCCTGGGTCACGAACGGGATGACGGTCGAAAGTCCGGTCACCACCACCGTTCCAAGCACCGCATGGATCGCGACGACCCCGATGATCCCGGCCTTCCGGCTGCCCTGCATGTTCTGGTCCACATAGGCCATGGCTTGCTCTCCTATTCCGGCATCGCTCTGCGGCGATGCTCCGACTCGGAGAATGTTACAACATAACATTCAAGGCAAGCGATTTCGCGTTGCGAAGGGCTACCGATCGAGGACATAGGTACGTCCTCGCGCAAACGAGGCGCTTGGCGGACCTGGTCGAGTATTGCGGGGTCCCCGTTGTCGCGGGGATCCGGCATCGCTTCAATCGGGCAATTCCCGAGCCGTAAGGCGAGGCAAGCGCGACCGCGCGCCCGCAGGCGCCCGGAGCGAAGCGGAGGATCGGCGCCGAGGATGCACCCGCGGATGCGGGTGCAAAACACGATCAGCTCACTTGATCGGGCAGGCCGGGTCGAGGCGGAAGTCGAGGTAGTTGTCGACCGAGCCCATCAGATCCTCGATTTCGTTCTCGAAGAAGTGGTTGGCGCGCGGGATTTCCTCGTGGTGGATGGTGATGTGCTTCTGCGTGCGCAGCTTGTCGACCAGCTTCTGCACCGCGATCGGCTGGACCACCGTGTCCGCCGCGCCCTGCACGAAGATGCCGCTCGCGGGGCAGGGGGCGAGGAAGCTGAAATCGTACATGTTGGCCGGGGCCGCGACCGAGATGAAGCCGCGGATTTCCGGGCGGCGCATCAGCAGCTGCATGCCGATCAGCGCGCCGAAGCTGACGCCCGCGACCCAGGTCACCTGCGCTTCGGGATGGATCGACTGCACCCAGTCGAGCGCGGCTGCGGCATCGGACAGCTCGCCGACCCCGTTGTCGAAGCTGCCCTGGCTGCGGCCGACGCCGCGGAAATTGAACCACAGCGTGGCGAACCCGCGATCGACGAAGGTCTTGTAAAAGCGCTGGGTGATCCGCTCGTTCATCGTGCCGCCGCCCTGCGGGTGCGGGTGGAGGATCATCGCAACCGGCGCACGCGGGCGCGGCGGGGGGGAGAAACGACCTTCGAGGCGGCCTTCGGGGCCGGGGAAAATCACTGTGGGCATTGGGGCGGGCCTATCCGAATGGGGTTGCCGCGCGGGTGGCGCGCGCGAAGTAGCGGGCTATATAGTGTTTGTTCGCCAAATCGCAATCGCGCTAACCATCACGGGACGCAGCCATTTCACGCCGCATCTATCTCGACCACGCCGCCACCAGCCCGCTGCGCCCCGAGGCGCGCGCGGCGATGGAGGAAGGCTTCCGCATCTGGGCCAACCCCTCAAGCCCGCACGCCGAGGGCCGCAAGGCCAAGGCCGCGCTGGAGGATGCGCGCGAGC
>JBGSPZ010000221.1:0-3377 GCA_041738375.1 Parerythrobacter sp.
CCTCGCGCGCACGATGGGCGTGCTCGCGATCGACACGGCGACCGCCGATCATCGCGATGTCATGCTCGGCCAGCGCGACGCCCGCCACGCCAGACAGGACGGCTTCCACGGGATGTGTGCGCTGCACCCCCGGCAAGTCGCTGCGATCCACGAGGCCTATGCGCTCTCGGCCAGGGAACGGGCCGAAGCCGAAGCGGTTATCGGGCTGGCAAACAGCCGCTCGATTACTGAACTGCTGGCCGAGGCCGATGCCGCTGAGGATGATATCGCGGACGATTTCGCTCCAGCTCAGGGCGTGCGTTCGCTCGGCTAGCAGGCGGAAGCTTATTCCTCCGTTGGCTCCGCCTGCTCTGCAGGCTCGGCCGGTTCCGCCGCCGGCTCAGAGTCTTCATCTTCGCTTTCCGTCCCTGTCGACGGGTCGCTCCCCGGCGCGCCGCTCTCATTCGGTTCGGGCGCGGCGCGCGGTGATTGCGAGCGCAGCTCATAGACCGGGATCATCTCGTCGCTGATCGATCCCTCGAGCACTTCGCCCTGTACACTGCCGCTGTCTTCGCTCTTGGGTGCCTCTTCGAACCAGCCGCATGCCGCGAGCAACAAGGTGATCGGCAGAATGGCCAGCTTGCGGGTCATCACGTCTCTCCACACGATTGCGCCACGCAGGCGAGGAATTCGTCCATCCTTGCCAGCAACGCCTCGTCCCATTGGTCCTGCGAGCAGGCAATACCCAGTTGTTCGAGGCTGGTCACCCCGAATTCCTCGATCCCGCACGGCACGATCCCGGTGAAATGCGCCAGGTCGGGTGCTAGGTTGACCGAGAAGCCGTGCATCGTCACCCAGCGCCGCACGCGCACCCCGATCGCGCCGATCTTGGCTTCGCGTCCCGCTGCATCGCGCGTCCAGATGCCGACGCGGCCGGGCGCGCGCCAGCTTTCGACCCCGAAATCGCCCAGCGTGCCGATCACCCAGCCTTCGATGCAATGGACGAAACGCCGCACATCCTTGTTGCGCTTGCCTAGGTCGAGCAGGACATAGCCAACCCGCTGGCCGGGTCCGTGATAGGTGTAGCGCCCACCGCGCCCCGCCTCGACCACTTCGAAGCGCGGGTCGAGCAATTCGTCCGCCGCCGCGCTGGTCCCGGCGGTGTAGACCGGCGGATGTTCGAGGAGCCAGATCAGCTCGCGCGCCTCGCCCGCCTGGGTTGCCGCATTGCGTCGCTCCATCTGCTCCAGCGCATCGCGATAGGGCACCGGCGCGGCATCGCGCCGCACCTCGGGGCGGGTATCGACAGGCGGCGAGGTATTTTCGACCATTTGCATTGCGTGGCGATTGGTCGAGCGACTATCAAGTGGCAAGCTCAACGAGGGGAACAGAGAATGAAATTCGACATGGGTCGCGCCTGGGACGATGCAACCGGTCTGCTGCGGCGCAACACCGGCCTCGTTGCATTGATTGCCGGGGTCTTCATCCTCGTGCCCAATTGCCTGTTCATGATGCAGTTCCTCGACCTCGCAACCATGTTCGAAAACCCGCGCATGGCGCAGAATCCTGAGCTGGTTTCCAACGCCTTTGCGCAGTTCTTCGCGGACAACTGGTGGGCGCTGGTGCTGACGGTGCTGGGCCAGGCGATCGGCATGCTGGCGATCATCATCCTGCTGAGCGACCGCGGACGGCCGACGACGGGTGCGGCGATCGGCGACGCAGCCAAGCTCGCACTACCCTCGATCGCCGCCAGCCTGCTGATGTATCTCGCTTTTACGATCCTGATCCTGCTGCCGGTGATGATCGGCGGAGGGCTACAATCGGTCGCCGTGGCGATTATCCTCGTGCTGCCGGCGATCGTCGCGATCTGCTACCTCTTCGCCAAGTTTTCGCTGGTGCAAGCGGTGTTCGGGATCGAGCGGACGTTCAATCCGGTTGCCGCGCTCGCCCGGTCCTGGCGGCTCACCAAGGGCAACAGCCTGTTGCTGTTCCTGTTCTTCTTCCTGCTGTGGTTCGCCTTCGCGATCGTCAGCCAGGTCGTCTCGCTGTTCGTCAGCCTGATCCTTGCGCTGGTCAGCGCCGAGGCAGCGATGTTCGGCAATGCGCTTATCTCATCGGCGATCGGCGCGGGCTATGCCGCGCTGACGGCGGCGGTGATGGTTTCCGCCTATCGTCAGCTTTCCGGCGAGCCGAAAGCCGAACTGGCACAGACCTTCGACTGATCAGTCGGCGTCTTTCCAGCCCCAGAACAGCTTGCAAGGCAGAACATTCCAGAACTCGAAGCCCTGGTCGATCCGGGTGAAATGCTTCGCCATGAAATCGCGCGCGCGGGCGGAGAACTGGTAGACCAGGAACGCGCCGCCGGGGCGGAGCACCCGGTGGGTCGCAGCGGCAATCGCCGGCCCCACGCCGGCGGGCAGGGTCGAGAAGGGCAGGCCCGAGAGGACATAGTCGGCCTGCTCGTGCCCATGCGCGCGGACGATATCCTCGACCTGTTCGGCCGAACCGAGCACGGCGGTGAAACGGCTGTCGGCAATCGTCTTGTTGAGATAGTCGACAAACAGCGGATTGGTGTCGATCACGATCAGCGAGGCATCGCCGCGCATCCGCTCGAGCACCGGATAGCAGAAGGTGCCCACCCCCGGCCCATATTCCACGAACAGCTTGCATTCGTTCCATTTTACCGGCGCGAGCATCTTGTCGATGGTGAAGCGCGAGGACGGGATGATCGAGCCGACCATGCGCGGATGCTCGAGGAACCCGCGGAAGAAAACACCCCACTGGCCGAACAAACGCCCGATGCGTGAACGAAGGCTGCGCGGACGCCGCAGCGCCAGATCACTCGGGTTCGACAACAATTGCTTCCCATGGCCGCCCCGGTCAGATCGGGGACTTCGCCCCCGCCTTGCAAAAATCTGTCTCCCATTGCAAGCGCAACGGACCCGGCGTAGCGGAGCCCGAGCATGGCCGAAAGCGATCTCAAGCCTCCTCCCAACTCGCAAGAATCGGTGCTCGCCCCGGCGCACCAGCCGATTGCGCGCGAACGGATGGTCCTGCTGTTTCTGGTGATGCTGGTGACCGCCGCCGGCAACACCGCGATGCAATCGGTGATGCCCTCGATCGGGACCGCGCTCGGCGTCGGCGATGTGTGGATCAGCCTCGCCTACACCTGGTCTGCGCTGCTGTGGGTGATCTGCGCACCGCTTTGGGCCAAGCGGTCGGACCGGCGCGGGCGTAAGGCGATGATGGCGGTCGGCCTGATCGGATTCATCGCGTCCTTCGCGCTATGCGGCCTCGTGCTGTGGTTCGGGCTTGCCGGCGCGCTGTCTGCCGTAGCGACGCTGATCCTCTTCGCGGCTGCCCGCAGCCTCTACGGCGGGTTTGGATCAGCGGCTCCG
>JBGSPZ010000213.1:0-3243 GCA_041738375.1 Parerythrobacter sp.
CCCTGCACCAGCACCGGCCACACCAGCACATGGCTCGGGAAGCGGTCGGCCAGCCGGTGGAGAATATCGCGGATCACCGCGCCGGTGGGCGAGGTCACCACGCCGATGGTGCGCGGGAGGAACGGCAATGCGCGCTTGCGCCGCTCGTCGAACAGCCCTTCCGCCGCCAGCCGTGCGCGGGTCTTCTCGAGCAGCGCGAGCAGCGCGCCCTCGCCCGCAACCTCCATCCGCTCGATCACGATCTGGTACTTGGACCGCCCGGGATAGGTCGTCAGCTTGCCGCTCGCGACGACCTCCAGCCCGTCCTCAGGGTTGAACGGCAGGCGCTGGGCATTGCCGCGCCACATCACCCCGTCGATCACTGCGCCTTCGTCCTTCAGCGCACAATAGAAATGCCCCGATGCCGCGCGCTTGACCCCCGACAGCTCGCCGCGCAGCCGCACAAAGCCGAAGCGGTCCTCGACCGTGCGCTTGAGCAGGTTGGAAATCTCGGTGATCGAGAGCGGCGCGGCGTTGTCGCCTGCTGCCTCGCGCGCTACCAGCCCGCCATCGAACGCATCATCGGGATCGGGGTAAGCCATGAACATCCTTCTGCTGGGCTCGGGCGGGCGCGAACATGCGCTGGCATGGAAGCTCGCGCAATCCCGGCTGCTGTCGGGACCGGAGGATAGGTTCTACGCCGCGCCGGGCACCCCGGGAATCGCCGAACATGCCGAATGCGTCGGCCTCGACGCGCGCGATCACGCGGCGGTGGTCGCGTTCTGCGAGGCGCACCGGATCGGCCTCGTGGTCATCGGCCCCGAAGCACCGCTGGTCGGCGGATTGGGCGATACGCTGCGCGGCGAAGGCATCTCGGTGTTCGGCCCGTCGAAGGCCGCTGCCCAGCTCGAAGGCAGCAAGGGTTTTACCAAGGACCTGTGCGAGCGCGCCGGAATCCCTACCGCGGGCTATGTCCGCACCCGCTCGCTCGCCGAAGCGACGGCAGCGCTCGAAGGCTTCGAGCCGCCCTATGTGCTCAAGGCGGACGGGCTTGCGGCGGGCAAGGGCGTAGTGATCGCCCAAAGCCGCGCGGAGGCGGTCGAGGCCCTGGCCGACATGTTCGACGGCAAGTTCGGCACTGCAGGTGCCGAAGTGGTGATCGAGGAATTCATGCAAGGCGAAGAGGCGAGCTTTTTCGCCCTGACCGACGGCGCGACGATCCTGCCGTTCGGCAGCGCGCAGGACCACAAGCGCGTCGGCGATGGCGATACCGGACCCAACACCGGCGGGATGGGTGCCTACAGCCCGGCGACCGTGCTGACCCCGATGCTGCGCGGCGAGGTGCTGGAGAAGATCATCGCCCCCACGGTGAAGACGCTGGCCGACGAAGGCATGCCCTATTCCGGCGTACTGTTCGCCGGGCTGATGCTGACCGACGAGGGGCCGAAGCTGATCGAATACAATTGCCGGTTCGGCGATCCCGAATGCCAGGTGCTGATGATGCGGCTGGAGGACGACCTTGGCGAATTGATGCTCGCCTGCGCCGACAGCAAGCTCGCCTCGCTCCCGCCGGTGCGGCTCGGCAAGCGGGCCGCGCTGACCGTGGTGCTGGCCGCGAAGGGATATCCCGGCGCCCCCGAAACCGGCAGCCCGATCACGCTGGGCAACTACCTGGAAAGCGGGACAAAAGTGTTTCACGCAGGCACGAAACGCGAAGGGGATAGGCTGCTTGCCTGTGGTGGCCGCGTGCTCAACGTAACCGCGCTGGGCGAAAGCGTAACCGAGGCACAGGCCACAGCTTACGCGGCAGTCGATGCAATCAATGCGCCCGGCCTGTTCTGTCGCCGCGATATCGGCTATAGGGAGGTGGGGCGCGAGACGGGGCGGGGTGCGTAATCATGCGCTGGCGAGTCGGTTGCATCACGATCTCAGCCTTGCTGCTGACTGCCTGCCAGCATGCCCCGGCAGGCAATGCGGCCCACAGCCGCACGATCGAAGACATCGCCTTTGCCCAGGCTTCGTGCGGTGGCTGCCATGCGGTCGAGGACCCCGGCATCTCGCCCAATCCCGCCTCGCCGACCTTCGCCGAGATCGCGCAGCGCCACGGGACGACCCGGCAGACGCTTTCCGCCTTCCTGCGCGATGCGCACAACTATCCCGAAGCGATGGATTTCGATCTTACACCGCAACAGGCGAATGCGCTCGCGAGCTACATGATGACCCTGCGCGGGGCGAGACAGCGAAAGTCGCAATAAGGAACGACACTGAAGTACCAAATGTTAAGATATTAAGCATGATGAGGAGTAATTGGGCGACGTCAGCCGCCTAGGATCAAGCGATGAAGGAGCGCTCGAAGCCACGACACGAGATTCGTATCCTCGGCCAGTACCGGACCGGGGCCGGGATCAAGCGCGATGTGACCATGCTCGACCTGTCGGAGACGGGGTGCCGCTTCTACGAGAAATACTCCGCGCTGCGGCGCGATGCGCCGATCACCATCCGGATCGAAACGCTAGGGCCCTTCGATGCCTATGTCCGCTGGGTCGACAAGGGCATCGTCGGGGCAGAATTCGCCAAGCCGATCTACGGCCCGGTGTTCGAACACATCAGGGATTCGCTCGACAACCAGAGCTGGAAACCGCCGCCCCAATAGGGCGCTCAGGCCAGCTTTTCGGCCATCAACTTTTTGAGGTCAGCCTCGGGTCGTGCGCCGAAATGGCTGATGATCTCGCACGCGGCGATCGCGCCGCGCCGCAGGCAGGTCTCGAGCGGCTCGTCGTTGACATAGCCGTAGAGGAAACCGGCGGCGAACAGGTCCCCCGCGCCGGTGGTATCGACCACCCTGTCGATCGGCTCGGCAGGCACTTCGGCCCGCTCGCCGTTCGATACCGCCACTGCGCCGTCCGAACTGCGGGTCACCACCAGCGTCGGCACCTTGCCGCCCAGCGCGGCAATCCCGGCCTCGAAATCGTCGGCGCCGGTCAGCGCTTCGAGTTCGGTGTGATTGGCAAACAGGATATCGATCAGCCCGTCCTCGATCAGCGCGCGGAAATCGTCGCCGTGGCGGTCGATCACGAACACTTCGGAGAGGGTGAAGGCGACCTTGCGGCCCGCCGCCCGCGCAGCCTCGATTGCCCGGCGCATCGCCGCGCGCGGCTCTTCCGGGTCCCACAGATAGCCTTCGAGATAGAGCACCTTTGCCGCCGCGACCGCTTCGGCATCGAGCGCTGCGGGCGGCAGGAACTGGCTTGCCCCGAGGAAGGT
>JBGSPZ010000249.1:0-2659 GCA_041738375.1 Parerythrobacter sp.
GAGCGAATTGCCGAGCCGCTGCGCCTCGCGCCGGACCTGCTCCTGCCCCTGCCGCATCTGCTCGATCACGCCCGCCAGCTGGCCGAAGGCATCGACGCGCTTTTCCTCCAGCGACTTGACCTGTTCCTCGTAGCTCTTGAGCCGGTCGCCGACGGGGGCCAGCAGCGCGCGCAGTTTTTCCTCGCGCGCTTTCTCCGAATGGCCGAGCCGTTCCTCGGCGGGCTGGTGGTCTTCCTCCTGGCTGCGGCTGAGCACTTCGCCGCCGACCGCCTTGAACTGCGCGAGCATTTCCTCGCGCGCTTCCTTCATCGCCTCGAACTGCTTGTCGAAACTGGCCGCATTGGCCTGCAAGGTCGCGACCTCGATCCGCGCTTGGCCGAGTTCGGCAATCGCGCGCTTGAATTCGGCATCCTGCTCGGTTGCTGCCTTTTCCGCATCGGCGAGCCGATCGCGCAGCTCCGCCGCAGGTCGCGACCCGGCGAACCAGCCGCCAAATGCGCCGATAGCAAGGCCGACAAGAAGAGCGACAAGGATGAAAAACATGGGATCCATTGCACGAGTCTAGGCGGAACGGAGAGGGAACGCCAGCCCTTCGATACACTCACCCACACCCGTCACCCCGGACCTGATCCGGGTTCCAGCGGCTTTCCCCGGCTGGGCGCATTGCCGCAAGAAAAGCGGGACCCCGGATCAAGTCCGGGGTGACGGAGGAGAGTGAGAGTTGAGGTGCCCCCGGTGTGGCCCTTGGTCCGCCCTCAGGCGGCCCGCAGTTTCTGCAATTTCTTCAGCGCCATGCTGCGCTTCAGACGGCTCAGGTGTTCGATCAAAAGTTAGGGCCGGAGAACTCACCAGTTTAACGCCTCTGTCCGTACCGAACAAAGCCAGGGCGACAATCTATTGCTGGATATCCACCGCTCGCCCGCCACTGATCGCCGCTCGGGCGAACTTGAAACACTCGAAAGTGGCAAGGCCGATCCAAAATGTACTGACCACGATCATGAACCAATCCATATCATTCCGGTTCGTGAGAGCCGCCAGATGGTCGATCCAGAACCCGCCCATGAGAAGATATAGCAAAGCCAGTGCTGCAAGCGCTGGTCTGGAAAATGGCTTGGGCTCGCCGGGTTCGGCGGAGTTCCCGACAGAATCGGTAAGAAACCCGATGGTGACCAGAACAAGCGACGCGATGACGAGTGCTACGAAACCACCGGACAGGAACTCGAGGAAGCCCATCGCCGCCTGTGCCTAAGCCGCGCGCAGCTTTTGCAGCTTCTTGAGCGCCATGCTGCGCTTCAGCCGGCTCAGGTGGTCGATGAACAATATGCCTTCGAGGTGGTCCATCTCGTGCTGGATGCAGGTCGCCATCAGGCCTTCCATCGCCTCGGTATGCACCGTGCCGTCCAAGTCCTGGTAGCGGACCGTGCAGGTCGCCGGGCGGTCGACATCGGCGTAGATCTCGGGGACCGAGAGGCAGCCTTCCTGATAGGTCGCCAGCTCTTCTGCCGGATCGAGGATCTCGGGGTTCACGAACACCCGCGGATCGTTCTTGACCGGATAATGCTTGTGGCTGCCTTTCCCGTCGCCGTGCCCGTCGCCATGATCGTGGCCGCATTCCTCGGGCTCGGCATCGTAGTCCGGCTCCTGCAGGTCGATGACCAACACCCGCTTGGGCACGCCGACCTGGATCGCCGCGAGGCCGATGCCGGGGGCGTCGTACATGGTCTCGAACATGTCCTCGACGAGGGTGCGCAAATCGTCGTCGAACGCGGTCACCGGTTCGGACACGACTTTGAGCCGGGGGTCCGGCACTTCAAGGATTTCACGGATAGCCATGGGGGTGATTTAGGGTTTCAACTGCGACGCCGCAAGCGACGCTTTTAGGGATTCAGTTGACGGTCCGGCCGCCTGCAGCGAGCCATCGGCGGTATAATGCCCGCCGACCGCCGTTTTCGTACGCCTTCCTGATCCTGCGGTGCGCAAGAATAGCAAGGACCGGGAGGCCAACCAGCACGCAGAGATTGTATGCAAGTTCAGCCAAACCGATCTGGCCCTTCAAGGCGGGCAAGACCAGCAACAGCGCAAGTATGCCAAATAGCAAAAAGCCAACGATCTCTTTCGTTTCGCTCGGTTTGCGGCGGCCATACCAGAACAGCGCAAAGCTCCAGAACATCCGCTTGAAAATCACCCCACCGGCCTCCGCGCACGCAGCGCCTGCGCCAGCGTGCCCTCATCCAAATAATCCAGTTCACCGCCGACCGGCAGGCCATGCGCCAGCTGGGTGATCCGCACCGGGAAGCCCTCGAGCCGTTCGGCGAGGTAGTGGCTGGTGGTCTGCCCCTCCAACGTGGCGTTCATGGCGAGGACGACCTCGTCGATCCCGCCCGCCTCGACCCGGCCCAGCAGGCGGGCGATGTTGAGATCTTCCGGCCGCACTCCGTCGAGCGCCGAGAGCTTGCCGCCGAGAACGTGATATCGCCCGGTGTAGAGCCTAGCCCGGTCGAGCGCCCACAGGTCGGCGACATCCTCGACCACGCAGAGCGATTTGGCATCGCGGCGCGGGTCGGCGCAGATGCCGCAGGGGTCCTGCGTATCGACATTGCCGCAGGTGCCGCATTCGACCAGCCGGTCCTGCACCGCCTCCAGCGCTTCGAGCAGGCCG
>JBGSPZ010000279.1:0-2583 GCA_041738375.1 Parerythrobacter sp.
GATCTGGGAGCATGGCGATGGCGAGCTGGCGTTCGAGTTCGGGCAGCCGGTTTCGGATCGCGGCCAGTTCCTCTTCCGCCATCGCCTTCATTTCGGGATCGGCGAGCATGTCCTCCAGCCCGGCGATTTCGCCGCGCATGGCCTGCACATCGGCGGCCACCTTCGCCACCGGCTCGAGCTCGGCATAGTCGCGGCTCGCCTGGATGAACTCCGCGCCCTCCAGCGTCCCCGAAGCCATCCGCGCCTCGAGCTCGGCAAAGCGATGGGCGATCTGGTCGAGGCGTTCGGCGGGGATGGTCATCAGTTGTGAGTGTCGAGATAAACGGCCAAGTCGGCTGTATACTCTTCTCGCCTAGTCAAATTCTCAAGCTTTCCGATTTTCCTAAGAACGTCGTTGGCCAGGATATGAACCAAGTCGACTTCTGCTAGCGAAGAACCCCGTCCCTTCTTCAAGTCGATCAGAATCGGCTGCTTACCGTCACGAATCTCCATTTGCGGACGGACAACCAGCAAAATTTCCGGGTTTAAAGCCTGCGCTTTATCGAAGCGCTTGCGCAATGAGCCTCCAGCAACTGCCTCGGCTGCAAACCCGTTGCGGCGCAGCGCTGTAGTCAATGCAATCACCTCGTTCTCACAAAGATTATGCTCGGTGAACACAACCATTTTCGGACGCTCTTCACCCCGCTCACCCACCAGCATCGCCAGCCGCTCGATACCAGCAGCCCATCCCACCGCAGGGGTAGGCGCGCCGCCGAGGCTTTCCATCAGGCCGTCGTAGCGCCCGCCGCCGAGGATGGTACTCTGGCTGCCGAGCTTCCCAGCGGCTTCGCTGCCCTCGTCAGGGATGAATTCGAACGCCGTGTGGCGGTAATAGTCCAGCCCGCGCACGAGGCTTTCGGCGCGCACCCATTTCACGCCAGCGGCATCGAGCCCGCCGGTGACCGCATCGAAGAAGCTGCGTGCCTCGTCCGAAAGATAGGCGTCGATCTTCGGCGCATCGGCGACGAACTTGCGGTCGCGCGGGTCCTTGCTGTCGAGGATGCGCAGCGGGTTCTTGTCCAGCCGCTCCTGCGAATCCTCGGAGAGCTCGCCCCTCACCGCACCGAAATAGTCGATCAGCGCCGCCCGCCATGCCGCGCGCGTGTCGCCATCGCCCAGCGTGTTGAGATGCAGCGTCACACCCTCGATGCCCAGCTCGCGGATCACCTGGTCGGCCATGGCGAGCAGCTCGACATCGGCCTGCGGCTCGGCCGCGCCGATTATCTCGGCGTCGATCTGGTGGAACTGGCGATAGCGGCCCTTCTGCGGGCGTTCATAACGGAACAACGGGCCGTGGGTCGCGACCTTGAGCGGCGCGTGCTGCTGCCAGCCATTGGTAAGATAGGCCCGCGCGATCCCGGCGGTGAACTCGGGCCGCAGCGTCAGGCTTTCGTCGCCCCGGTCGAGGAAGGAATACATCTCCTTCGACACCACGTCCGTCGTCTCGCCGATGGCGCGGCTGAACACTTCGGTCTTCTCGAACACCGGCATTTCGACGCGGCGGAAGCGGTACAGCTTGCGTACCCGCTCGAAGGTCTCGACCACGAAGGCGAAAGCCTCGGCATCGGCGCCGAAGATATCCTGGGTGCCGCGAATGGCCTGGGGTGTGTTTTTCGACATGGCGCGCAGTTAGGCGGTTGGCGGGCGTTGCGCAATCTCGGCGCGAAATCCTCTTTCGCAGGTGCAGCATAAGGGGTAAGGGCCGCACCATTATGGACATCAGCAAGATCCCCGTCGGCGACAACCCGCCCGAAAGCCTCAACGTCATCATCGAAGTGCCCACCGGCGGCGAGCCGGTGAAGTACGAGTTCGACAAGGCCAGCGGCGCGCTGTTTGTCGACCGCATTCTTCACACCCCGATGCGCTATCCGGCCAACTACGGCTTCGTGCCGCACACGCTGTCGGACGATGGCGACCCGATCGATGCGCTGGTGATCAGCCGCAGCCCTTTCATCCCCGGCTGCGTGGTGCGCGCCCGCCCGATCGGCGTGCTGCACCTGGAAGACGAGCATGGCGGCGACGAAAAACTGATCTGCGTGCCGGTCGACTCGACCTTTCCCTATTATTCGGATGTCGGGGAACGCAAAGACCTGCCTTCGATCGTGCTGCAGCAGATCGAGCACTTCTTCACCCACTACAAGGACCTGGAGGCCGAGAAGTGGGTGCGGGTTGGCAAATGGGGCGATGCGGAAGACGCCAAGCGGATGGTGGTCGAAGCGATCGAGCGCTATCAGGGCTAGCCACCGGCAATCGTCATCCCGTCGACCCTGAGCGTCGGCACATTGATCGCACGGTCGCGCTCGAGGTCGTTCGCCGCCGAAAGCGCGCCGAACATAGCGAGCAGGTTCCCGGCGATGGTGAATTCAGACACCGCTTCGGCCAGTTCGCCATTGCGGATGCGGAAACCCGCCGCCGCCCGGCTGTAGTCGCCGGTCACCCCGTTCACCCCCTGGCCGATCAGTTCGGTCAGATAGACCCCGTCGGCGATCTCCCCGATCAGCTCCGCGGGCGAGAGCGCGCCGGGCTGGAGATCGACATTGGCGG
>JBGSPZ010000294.1:0-1560 GCA_041738375.1 Parerythrobacter sp.
GGCCTCCGGGCCTGTCGCCAGGGTACCCGATCTGGCGTCGGTGGTTCCCCCCCGCCGATCGCCTATTCCGATGACCACGGCCACGCCGCCGCAACCGGTGCAATCGGTTCCCCCTGCCGCGAATGACGACGCCGCCAACGACGATGCCGCATCCTCGCCGCCGACAGCTACGACTGCGGCGATGATCCCCACAGCACGGACGACCCCGATGCTGGGGCTGGGCAATGCCGCGCCCCCGGCAACCCCCGCAGCGGCAGGCTTCGTCGACAACTCGCAATCGGCGTTCACCGCGTCGGCCCAGCCGCCCGAGCTGAGCTACCAGGACGAACTGATCCTCGAGGTCAAGATCAAGGGGATCGACGCGACCGACACGGTGATCGCCTATGGCTCGCGCGCGGGCGTCTACCTGCCGCTGGGCACGCTGGCGCGCATTCTCGACATCGCAATCGCGGTCGGCGACAACGGGAACTACGCCAGCGGATGGGTCCTGAGCGAGCAGCGGACGCTCACCATCGATCTGCACAAGCGGCTGCTCTCACTCGCGGGCAAGGAGACCGCCCTGCCGATCGATGCCGCCGTCGCCTTCGATGGAGAGCTCTACGTCCGCGCCGACCTGTTCGAGCGACTCTTGCCGCTGCGCATCGAAACCGACCTGCGCTCGCAAGCGATCCTGATCGAAACGCTGGAGCCGTTCCCGTTCGAAGAGCGTATGCGGAGAGAGGCGGAGCGCCGGCGGCTCGCCAATCGTGCCAATCCGGCGGGCAAGGTCGACTGGCCGCGGCAGGAAACACCCTATCTGCTCGCCTCGGTTCCGGTCGTGGGCGTCGAGCTGCGGGCAATGTCGGACAGCACCGTCGGCCCCCGGCTCGAGGGGAATGCGCAACTCGCGGGCGATCTCGGCTTCCTGACCGCGCAGGCCTACCTCGGCGGGGACAGCAAAAAGGGCCTGACGACTTCGCTGATCGAGGTCGGGCGCAAGGATCCCGATGCGCAGTTGCTCGGGCCGCTGCAGGCGACCGAATTTGCCGTCGGCGACGTATCGACGCTGTCGATGCCGATCGGGCTGCGCAGCGTGACCGGGCGCGGCGCGACGATCACCAACATGCCGCCCGAAAGCTTTTCGGTGTTCGAGAAGATCGACCTGCGCGGCATCCTGCAGGACGGCTACGAGGTCGAACTCTATCGCAACGACATCCTGGTCGGCTCGACCCGCGACGCGGTCAACGGCCAGTACGAATTCCTCCAGGTCCCGGTCGATTTCGGGCTCAATGTCTTCCGTCTGGTGTTCTTCGGCCCGCAGGGCCAGCGCAATGAGGAAGTGCGCCGGATCATCGTCGGCGACGGCCGCTTGCCGGCGGGCAAGCTGGTCTATCGTGTGGGCGCAGTCCAGAAGGACGAGAATGTCCTTGGCGTGCGCGACCCCGACTACAACCCGCCACCCGATTTTGGCGATTGGCGGGCGACCGCCGAACTGGCTTACGGATTAAGTCCCGGCCTCACCGCGCTGGCCAGCGGAGCATGGTTCGAAACCCCGCTCGAGACCCGCTGGCTCGCCGCCGC
>JBGSPZ010000299.1:0-12995 GCA_041738375.1 Parerythrobacter sp.
GAGTTCGGCGACCCGTGCGGCATCGGCCGCGCCGACGCCGGCGCGCTGGAGCATCCGGTCGAAACCGTCGCCCCGTGCAAGTGTCGCTAGCAGCTGGATCTGCGGACGTTCGGGAGCGCGCTTCAACTCTGCCACCCTCGGTGTCGCGCCCATGTGTCGGCCGCTGTCTGCCCCGAGCGCGAGCGGGAGGATCATCTGGCTGCGAAATTCATCCTGCGAAGTGCCGTCGATTTCCATCGCGGGGGCGGCTTCGACCGGCGAGAAATCGGGCCAGAGCGCCAGCGCAAAGGCAGAGAGGCCGAGGAAGGTGCCGAGACCGCGAAACCATCGGCGGCTGCCGATCGCTTCGGCAAGATCGGGCGCCAGATCGACCTGCGCCAGCGTCTGCGAGGCGGAGAACCGCCATTCGTCGAATTTTTCCCTGAACCCATCCGCGCGCTGGAGGGTTCGCGAGCGGGCCTCTTCGACGATCTGGGTATGCGCGAGCGCAACGCTGCGCCACGGCGCATCGTCACCCCGTCCGGCACCACCGGCTTCGTCGATCTCGCGCGACTGGTACAACGCGCCCTCCATTGAAGGTCGCGAAAACCTGCGACCCGACCCGTTCGGCCCCTGTGCGCGAAACTTGTGCCGATTTAAAGTTAACACCGACTAAAGAAGCGGTGAAACGAGTCGCTTTGTCGGCGGAGTGTTGAAGGACCGCAGCGCGCAGTTGTAGGTGCTGGCTCCAGATGGCAGAAGGTCGGGGTGAATTCCCCAGCCAGCCGAACCCCGGTCAAGGCGGTGCTCGGCCCCACCAACACCGGCAAGACCCATCTCGCGATCGAGCGCATGTGCGGCCATTCGAGCGGTGCGATCGGATTTCCGCTGCGCTTGCTGGCGCGCGAGGTCTACGACCGGGTGGTGGCGATCAAGGGCGAGAAGCAGGTCGCGCTGATCACCGGCGAAGAGCGGATCGAGCCGCCCGATGCGCGCTATTTCCTGTGCACCGCCGTAGCCATGCCGAGGGGCGGTGGCGGGCCGAACGGCGCCCTGGCGTTCGTCGCGCTCGATGAGGCCCAGCTCGGGGCCAACCGCGAACGTGGCCATGTGTTCACCGACCGATTGCTGCATGCGCGGGGCCGCGAGGAGACGATGCTGCTTGGCGCGTCCACCCTCGAGCCAATGATCCGGGCCTTGGTGCCGGAGGCCGAGATTGTCGGCCGCCCGCGCTTTTCCACCTTGCGGCATATCGGGCCCCGCAAGCTCTCCCGCCTGCCGCCGCGCAGTGCGATCGTCGCTTTCAGCGCAGAGCAGGTCTATGCGGTGGCCGAAATGCTGCGCCGTTTTCGCGGCGGCTGCGCGGTGGTGATGGGAGCGTTGAGCCCCGAGACGCGCAACAAGCAGGTCGCAATGTTTCAGGCGGGCGAGGTGGACTACATCGTCGCGACCGATGCCATCGGCATGGGGCTCAACCTTGACGTCAACCATGTCGCGTTCGCCTCGCTGGCAAAATTCGACGGTGTGCACGAGCGGCGGCTCACCCCGGCGGAGATGGCCCAGATCGCCGGGCGCGCAGGCCGGCACCAGCGCGACGGGACATTCGGCACGCTGTCGGGCGCAGGGAAGCACGATGCCGCGCCCGCCGAGTTCACCGAACAAGAGATCTACGCGATCGAGGAGCACCGCTTCCAGCCGATCACCCAGCTTTACTGGCGCGAGGCGGAACCCCGCAACGATAGCATATCAGCGCTCATCACCGATCTCGAGACGCCGCCCCTAAGGCCGCAACTGCGCCTTGCGCCCGAGGCGATCGATCTGGCGGTCCTCAAGCTGCTCGCCGATCAACCTCTATCGGCCGATGTAAAGGGTCCGGGTCAGGTCAGGCGCTTCTGGGAAGCCTGCTCGCTGCCGGATTTCCGCCAGAGCGGTGCAGAGCAGCACGCTCGCTTCGTCGCGCGGCTGTGGCAGGATCTGCGACAAGGCTATATCGGCGCCGACTATGCCGCCGCACGCATCGCCGAACTCGACAATACGCGGGGCGATATTCACGCCTTGCAGGCGCGGATCGCGGCGGTCCGCAGTTGGGCTTATATCTGCCAGCGCCCCGACTGGGTGCTCGCGCGCGACGAGATGGCTGCGCGCGCAAGAGGGGTGGAGGCAAAGCTGTCCGATGCGCTACACGCCCGCCTCACCGAACGCTTCGTCAACAGAAGGACTGCTCTCCTGATGAAATCGCTGGGCCAGGACGCCGCGATATTGCCCGTCACACTCTCGGACGACGGCATGCTGTCAGTCGAGGGCGAGCCGATCGGTACGGTCGACGGATTCCGCTTCACGGTCGATCATGCCGCCAACCATGCCGACCGCAAGATGCTGCTTGCTGCCGCGGAAAAGGCGCTGCCGCGAATCCTCGCCCAACGTGCCGAGACGCTGGTCGAGGGCGGCTTCGACGGGATCGAGCTGACCGGCGGAGCGATCTGCTGGAATGGGCAGGTATTGGCAAAGCTGGATGTCGCATCGTCATCCATCGAGCCGAGGCTGGAACCTGCGCGGGAACTCTCGGCCTTGCCTGAAGCGGCGCGAACGGCACTGCTGGCAGCCTTGGCTCAATGGCTTGCCAAGACGCTCTCGCCTTTGGAGCCACTGGCCAGGATGCAATCCGCGACCGGCGATCCCGATGCCGGGTCGCGCGCGCGGGCGCTGCTGCTCAACCTGATCGCGGGGCACGGTTACGTCAGTCGGGAGAGCGCGGGGATCGAGCACTTGCCCAAGGAGATGCGGCCCTTCCTGCGCCGTCTTGGTGTCACCTTCGGCGCGCTCGATATATTCTCGCCCGCCTTGCTCAAGCCTGCACCCCGCCGCTTGTTGCATGATCTGGGGGTCGATCGTCGTCCGATTGAAGCCGCGATGCGTGCCGTCATCGATGGCAGCGGCAAGCTTCCGGCCGGCTACCGGCATGCGGGCAGCCAGGCAGTGCGGATCGATATCGCTGAAAAGATCCTGCGCGCGGCCCACGACGCGCGATCCGCTTCGAAGCAACGCCGGTTCATCCTCGATCCGGCGCTGGCGATCTCGACCGGGCTCACCGCGGACAGCTTCCACCGGCTGCTCGGGGAAGCTGGTTTCCGCTATTGTCCGGCACGCAAGCTGCGCGAGGGGCAGTTCGGCCCAATCGAGCCCGATCGCTTCGAATGGCGCCCGTCAAGGCGCAAGGTCGAACGCCAGAAGGTTGCGCGCCCGCGCGAAGGGAGTGCGTTTGCCGGTCTCGCAGGCCTGTTGCGCTGATGCGGATCGACCTGCTGCTCCACCGTTGTCGTTTCACCAAAACTCGCGGCACGGCGCAGGCTCTGATTGCCGAGGGTCACCTGCGCTGCAACGGGCAACGCATCCTGCGCGCGAGCGCCCCGGTTTCCATCGGCGACATACTCACCATCCCTGTCGGCAATTCGGTCCGCGTCATCGAGCTTCTGGCCTTGCCCGATCGGCGCGGACCGGCCGGTCAAGCGGCGCTGTGCTATCGGATGCTTGACCGGCAAGGGGAATCGGCATTAGCAGCGAAGAATACGGGACCAGCTAAGGGGATTTCGCCACCATGACCTATGTCGTCACCGACGCTTGCATCAAATGCAAATACACCGACTGCGTCGAGGTCTGCCCGGTCGACTGCTTCTATGAAGGCGAGACGATGCTGGTCATCAACCCTTCCGAATGCATAGATTGCGGCGTGTGCGAGCCCGAATGCCCCGCCGAGGCGATCCTGCCCGACACCGAAGACGGTCTCGAGCAGTGGCTCGAGCTCAATACCAAGTATTCCGCCGAATGGCCGAACATCACGAGCCAGAAGGCGCCGCCCGAGGATGCTGACGAGCACAAGGGCGAGGACGATAAGTTCGACAAGTATTTCAGCCCGGAGCCCGGCGAAGGCGACTGAATTACCAGTACTTTTTCCCGATCTGATCGCACTGCATGATACCGGAATGGCACAGCCTTTGCGGGACTCGCAATTTTATTGCGATTGTGTTATATAATCTGACAACCGCAATCCCGTTGCCGCAAGGCTCGGCCCTTTGCGGATGAGACAGGAAAGGTCCGGACCACTCGCGACAGCACAATCGGATTGAGACCGCAGCCGAATACGGCGCGGCCGCAGGACCGTTTGACTGTCGCAAGCCATGTCCCGACACTGAGAAAGGACTGTGTATGGCAGCCAAGGCTCCCGCCTTCGACGTGGGCGATTATGTCGTTTATCCCAAGCATGGGGTCGGCCGCGTCATCGAACTGCAGAATGAGGAAATCGCCGGCATGCAGCTCGAGCTGTATGTCCTTCGCTTCGAGAAGGAACGCATGACGCTTCGCGTTCCGACCAACAAGGTCGAATCGATCGGCATGCGCAAGCTGTCGAGCGACAAGACGCTCAAGGAAGCGATGGAGACCCTGAAGGGCAAACCCAAGGTCAAGCGCACCATGTGGAGCCGGCGCGCGCAGGAATACGAGGCCAAGATCAACTCGGGCGACCTCGTGTCGATTGCCGAGGTGACCCGCGACCTGTTCCGCCCTGAAGACCAGCCCGAGCAGAGCTATTCGGAGCGCCAGATCTTCGAAGCGGCATCGAGCCGCCTCGCGCGCGAACTCGCGGCGATGGAGAAGACCGACGAGCCCGCTGCGCTCGGCAAGATTCTCGACGTGCTGCGCGAACATGCGCCGCAGTATTACGAGAACACCGAAGAAGCCTGATCGACCAACGGTCATCCGGCATCGACAGGGGCCGCCCGCGAGGGCGGCCCCTTTTCGTTGGTGGGATTGAACCGGGGTGCATGGTGTATTATATCACCAATACGCATCTGCTGGAGATTGACCATGCTTAACGATGTCCTGAAGACTATCGGCCCGATGATTGCAGCGGCCATGGCCGGCAAATTCGAAAACGGCGAGTTTCGCTTCGACGGCGGAAAGTTCCAGTTCGACGGAGATTGGGAAGGCGTCACGCTTGACGAGCTCGACCTGACGCAGCCGGCCCCTGAAAAGATCATGGTGGTCGGTCCGGTGAAGGTCCGGATAACCGAAGGCAAGACTTTCCGCGTCACCGCTGAAGGTGAGGGTGCACCTTCGATCCGCTTCTCCCTGCGCGACGGCAAGCTGGTGGTTTCGCGCCACTCCTCCGGCCAGGGCACGACCCAGCCATGCGCGGTCGATATAGCCTTACCCGCACCCCGGTCGCTGGCCGTGGCAGGGTCGGGTTCGATCGAGTCGAGCGCACTGGCCAGCGAGGCGAAGGTCAATGTTGCAGGTTCCGGATCGATCCGGGTCGAAGGCATTGGCTGCGAGCGGCTGAGGGTCAATCTGATGGGTTCGGGCCGGTTCCGGGCGAGCGGGTCGGTCGAACAGCTGAAGCTGGCAACGGCGGGGTCGGGCGTTGCGGAGCTTGGCGAGCTGGAGGCTGGCAAGGCCCGTCTGTCCGTCACCGGTTCCGGCTCGGTCCAGCTCGCGAGCGACGGCGAGGTCGAGGCCAGAATGATGGGGTCGGGCGACATCACGATTGTGGGGCGCGCGCGGTGCCGCGTCCATTCGATGGGCTCGGGACGGCTCAACTGCATCCCGCGTGACCGGCGCGATGACGAACCCGAAGCGGCCGAAGCGCCCGAAGCGCCGACACCCCCTGCTCCGCCCAAGGCTGCAAAGTCGAAGGCGGCTGCCAAGCCGGCGAAGCCAAAGGTCAAGAAGGCCAAGGGTTCGAAAAAGCCCGCGAAGTAGACCAAGCCACAGAACGGGAGTTGTTCGAATGTCCCTAATCTTCAGCCGCACCCTTGCCCCTCTCGCGGCATTGAGCCTCGCCGCTGCGCTCGGCGGGTGCGATGGCAATATCACGATAAATGGTGACGAGGGCGTCCCGCTTGCCGAGTTCGATACCTCGGGGAAAGCTCCTGACGGCATCTCAATGCTGGGCCCGGATAGCATTATCGTCACCGAAGGCGACACATTCTCGATCACGACCGACGGCGACAAGGAGGCGGTCGATGCGCTGCGCTTCACGCTTGAGGATGGCACACTCGGGGTATTGCGCGATAACAAGGCGAAGGGCGATATCGGTATCGCGACCGTGCGCGTCACCATGCCTGCCCCGAGCGAACTCGATATGCTCGGTTCCGGGAAGATCGAGGTGCCAGGAATGGCGCGCAAGGCCGAGATCAATATCGGCGGGTCGGGAACGATCAGGGTAGCCAATCTTGCATCCGAGTCGCTCAACCTCGCCATTGTCGGCCCTGGCTCGGTGCAGGCTACCGGTACGGTCGAGCAGCTCGATCTCGAAATGACCGGATCGGGCAGCGCGAAATTTGCCGGGGTCAAGGTGGGGCGGGCCGATGTCAATGTCGTTGGCTCGGGCAACTCGGCCTTCGCATCGGACGGATCGGTCAGCGCGAACATCGTTGGCTCGGGCGACGTGACCGTGGCCGGAAAGGCCCAATGCGAAGCCAACAAGGTCGGGTCCGGCAAGCTGATCTGCAAGGCCCCGCAATAAGGCTCGACGAATTCCGATTCTGCCGAGCGCAAGATATGCTAAGGCCGCGTCTGGAAGGAGAATTCCATGCGCGGCCCTTCGCAGTTCCTGCTTGCGTCAACAGTCCCGTTGCTGGGCGGGTGCCTTGCTCAAGCGGCAGCCGATATCGTCACTGCACCCGTTCGCATAGCGAGCAGTGCGGTCGACCTGGCGACCACCAGCCAATCGGAAGCCGACGAGAAGCGCGGGCGCGAGATCCGCGAACGCGAGGAACGGCTGGGCAAGCTCGATCGCCGCTATCGGCAGCTGGGCGAGGATTGCGCCGACGGGGATCGCGGTGCCTGCAGCGAAGCCCGCGAAGTGTGGAACGAGATGGAAGAGCTCAAGCGGACCATTCCGGCCGCGCCACCTCAGCGCGACGAATGACCTTCAGGCCGGGGTGGCCGCGCGGCGCAGGCGATCATTGATCGCGATCCCGATTCCCCGACGCGGAATCGGGGCAACCGCAATCCTTCCATTCGGCGACAACGCAGCCTCGTGCAGGCAGGCGTAAAGGCGGCTCGCCGCTTCATCCAGACTGCCGGACGGGGAGAGGCTCACGCATCCGGTTACCGCGCCGAATCCGATATGGAATTCGTCGGAGCCGGCCTCGATCGCTTCCAGCCTCATCGGTTTGCCCGGCGAATAGTGCGATTTCATCTGCCCGGGGGCTTCGATGCCCCCTCCGACACGGGCTCTTGCGTCAGACAGAATGACCGGCCCGGGGCGCAGTTCATCGAGCGTGCCGTCAAGACGAACCGCCACTATGCTCGATTCGATGCCCGTCTGGGTCTGCCCTCCATCGAGAACCGCATCTATTCTTCCATCGAGTGTTTCGAGCACATGCCGGGCGGTTGTGGGGCTGATCGCATTGCTACGATTGGCCGACGGTGCAGCCAGCGGGAAGTCGACCGCCTCGAGCAGGGATTGCATAACCGGATGCGCCGGAGCGCGAAGAGCTACCGTAGGCAGGCCCGCACTTATTGCCGGGGCAAGGCCTGATCCCTCGAGCAATGGCAGGACGAGTGTCAGCGGCCCGGGCCAATATTCGCGCGCCAGCTGCGCGGCCTTTCCGGTCAGCTCGGCGTAGCGCGCGGCGTGCACCGCATCGCGGACATGCACGATCAGCGGATTGAAGCTTGGTCGCCCTTTGGCCGCATAGATCTTCGCCACTGCTGCCGGACTGTCTGCACGAGCCGCCAGCCCATAGACCGTCTCGGTAGGAAGCGCGACCAAACCGCCACGCTCGAGAATCGCTGCCGCGCGGGCAATGCCCGCTGCATCAGGCAATAGCCTTTCCGTAGCGTTCTTGCCGCTCATGCCCGCCCGCTATAGGGGAAGGGCGCCCATGCCAAGAGGACTCGACAGCCCGTGACCCCTTTCGCCCCCGCTACCCAGGACCAGCTGCTCGCCATTCGCGTCAACGCGGGCATCGCAGAACTTGCGCAAAGCGAGCGCTTCGCCGCCGCGGAGGAGGACATGGTCGAGGCGATCGTCGAGGGTGTCGGCCAGTTTGCGGCGGGCGAATTCGCACCGCTCAACCGGGTTGGCGATATCGAAGGGGCTGTGCTCGAGAATGGCGTGGTGCGCCTTCCTGCGGGCTTTGCCGAGGCCTACGCCAGCTATGTCGAGCAAGGCTGGAACGCGATTGCATCCCCGGCCGAATTCGGCGGGCAGGGCCTTCCCTTCACCCTCGCCTGCAATGTCCTCGAAAACCTCGGGACGGCAAACATGGCGTTCAACCTGCTGCCGATGCTCTCGGTCGGGGCGATCGAGGCGCTGGAGCATCACGGCAACGCAGCGCTGCAGGCGAAATATCTGCCCAAGCTCGTGAGCGGCGAATGGTCGGGGACGATGAACCTGACCGAGCCGCAGGCCGGTTCGGACGTTGGCGCGCTGCGCGCGACGGCGACGCCGATCACCGAAGGCGAACATGCGGGATGCTACCGTATCGCTGGCCAGAAAATCTATATCACCTGGGGCGAGCACGACCTGGCAAGAAACATCGTCCACCTGGTGCTGGCGCGCCTGCCCGACGCACCGGAAGGCAGCGCGGGGATCTCGCTGTTCACGGTCCCCAAGTACCATGTAAATGCAAACGGTTCGCTCGGGCCGAGGAACGACCTGCGCTGCGTCAGCCTTGAGCACAAGCTGGGCATCAACGCTTCACCGACCTGCGTCATGTCCTATGGCGACAACGGCGAATGCATCGGCGAACTGGTCGGTACCGCGAATCGCGGCTTGATGGCGATGTTCACCATGATGAACAATGCACGGATCAATGTCGGCAACCAGGGCGTACAGATCGGCGAGCGCGCCCTGCAACAGGCCATGTATTATGCCCGCGAACGGGTGCAATCGGCGCGCGCCGGATCGCCCGACCGCACTCCGGTGGCGATTATCGAGCACCCCGACGTACGGCGCATGCTGCTGCGGATGAAATCGCTGACCGAAGCGGCGCGTGCCTTGCTGTACTATACCGCCGGCCAGGTCGATCGCGGCACACTGGGCAACGAAGCTGCGAAGCGCCGGGGCGATGTGCTGGTGCCAATGATCAAGGCGTGGGGCACCGATACCGGTATAGAAGTCGCCAGTCTGGGTGTGCAAATCCACGGCGGGATGGGCTTTATCGAGGAGACCGGCGCGGCGCAGCACTATCGCGACGCGCGCATTGCCCCGATCTATGAAGGCACCAACGGCATCCAGGCGGCCGATCTGGTTACCCGCAAGCTGGGCTACGACAATGGCGGCGTATACGCCGCGCTGATGGCCGATATCGCGCGCGATTGCGCGGACGAACCTGCGCTGGTCGCCTTGGCAAAGGAGTGCGCTGCGGTTGCTGCTTGGATGCGCGATACGGCCTCGCTCGATGACCGGCTCGCGGGGAGCGTGGCGTTCTGTACCGTGTCGGCGGTTGCTGTCGCGGGGTGGCAGATGGCACTCCAGGCGCGTGCGGTCGCCGAGGGCAATGCCCCGGCCCTGGCTGCGATCAAGCCGGTCACAATGCGCTATTTCCTCGATCATGTCGTTCCGGAAGCGTTGGGCCAGAAAGCCGCTGCCATGGGGGGTGCACAGCTCCTTTACGCGCTCAGCGCGGAGCAGCTGGCAGGTTAAATCATGGGTTCGGCTCCTGCGACCGATTGGAGCTCGGCACCGGCTCATGTCTGGGACGGCGTTACCGCGCGCGCCGTCGATGAGATCGTTGCACCGCCGCTCGACCTGCTAATCGGCATCGATGCCCAAAAGAAGCGCGTCCTGGCCAATGTGTCGCGCCATGCGTAAGGAGTTGCGGCGCACGATGTCCTGCTGTGGGGGAGCAGAGGGATGGGCAAATCGGCGCTGATGCGCTCCGCGATTGCTCACCTTGGCACAGGCAGGCTCGCGCTGGTCCAGCTTTCTGCGGACCACCTTGAGACTCTTCCGGCCCTGTTTGCGCGGCTACGGGATATCGATCGCAGGTTCTGGCTGTTCGTGGACGATCTCGGATTTGCGCCGGGGGATCTTGCCGGACCGCGGCGATTGCGCAGCCTGCTCGAAGGCGGGGTCGAAGCACGGCCCGGAAATATCCGGCTTGGAGTGACCACCAATCACCGGGCGATCCTCCCCCGCGAGCTCGATGCCGGTCCTCCACCGCGCCACGAACGCGATGCCGCGGATGACGAACTTGCGCTGGCCGACCGATTTGGGCTCGTGCTCGGCTTTCATGCCTGCGATCAGGAGACATATCTCGCCATCGTTGCCGCCTACGCCCTGCATTACGGGCTCGATGTCGTGCCAGCCGATGCGCTGCTGTGGGCAAAACAGCGAGGCTCTCGCTCGGGCCGGGTCGCCTGGCAGTTCATCGTCGAATCGGCCGGTGGCGCGGGGAAACGCCTACCGAGCTGATTGATCGGCCTAATTGATCGGCATCGTCACCGTTCGCGCGAAATCGTCGGTAAATGCCTCCCGAGGATCGCCCTTGAGCTCGGTCACCGGCTTGAGCGGAGTCGATTTGACGCGGACTATAGGAGAGGCAGGTTTCGCCTTGGGATCGATCACCCGCCAGATAATCCCGGCGGTATCGTCGCTTACCAGCAGTCCGCCACCCTTGTCCCACGCAACCCAGGTAGGGCGGCCGCGTGTCTTGCCGTCGCCGGTCAGGAACCCGGTGAGCACTGGTACCGGCTTGCCCAGGGGATTGCCGCGTTCATCAAAGGCGACGAAAACCACGTCGTATCCCGAAGCCGGGATCCGGTTCCACGAGCCGTGGCGCGCGATGAACGCGCCGCGCGCGAATGGCTCACCCATTCGGTGCCCTTGTTCGGTAAAAGCGAGACCCAGCGCGGCAACATGCGGACCAAGCGCGAATTCCGGCTTGCGCGCATAGCTTGCGACATAGGTCGGGATGGGGCCCTGGACCCGGCGATCGGCATTGTTGCGCCAATAGAGCCACGGCCAGCCATACTGCACGCCGACCGGGACGTTGGTGAGATAATCGGGCACGAGGTCGGAGCCGAGCATGTCGCGTTCGTTGACCGTTGTCCAAAGTTCGTCGCTCCACGGGTTCCAGTCGAGCCCGTTGGGATTGCGCAGGCCGGCTCCGAAGATCCGGCTGGTGCCCTGGTCGACCTTGTATTCGTGGATCGCCGCGCGCCCGACTTCCTTGTCCATGCCGTTCTCGGCGATATTCGAGGCCGAGCCGACTGCGATATAGAGCTTCTTCCCCGTCGGATCGAAGGCGATATTGCGCATCCAGTGGTTGCCCGCCGCGGGCAGGTCCATCAGCTTCTTCGGCTTGGTCGTAATCTTGGTCGTGCCCGGCGAATATGGGAAGGAGACGAGGCTATCGTGGTTCGCCACGTAGAGCACGCCATCGGCCCATGCGATACCCGAAGGAGACGAGAGATCCGATGTCAGCACGAAGCGCTGCTCGGCCGCCCCGTCGCCGTCGGCATCGCGCAACAGCACGAGCTGGTTGGGTGATCCACCTCCAGCACCGGCACGCGACATGAGCTTTTCGGCCACCCACGCCGTGAAGCCCCCGCCGTCGCCTTTGGGGCCACGGGTCAATGTCGCGAGGATATCGCCATTGGGCAGCGCGTAGAGGACTCGCGGATGCTCCAGCCCGTCTGCGAAGCGCGTCACGGTCAAGCCTTGTGCGGCTTCGGGCTTCCCGCCCTCCTGCCAGCCGATCGGTTCGGCAATGTTGACCGTGGGGATCGTTTCGCTGTTGGGCGATTCGAGCACCGGCTTGGTGCCCGTAACCTCCTCGAGGGTAAGCCCGGCGGTGTCGCCCCGGGTCAGCCACCAGCCGAGCCCGGCGAGAACAAGGACGAAAACCAGCAGGGCGATAAGGAATTTGCGCAGTTTGCTCATGCAGCGACGAATAGGCGCAGGCGGGCCTTGCGGCAATGGCATGCGGGCCTAGATGTACCGCATGTTCGATTTTTCCGCCGATGCCTGCTTGCCCAAGGCCGAACGCTATCGCCAGCTAGGCGATGCCGCATCGGCCCTGGTCGAAGGCGAGCCGGATTCGGTCGCCAATATGGCCAATATTGCCGCCCTGATGTGGGAGTTTCTGCCCGATATCAACTGGGCCGGCTTCTACCGCATGATCGATGGCCAGCTTGTGCTGGGCCCGTTTGTCGGCCGCCCGGCCTGCATCCGGATTCCTCTCGGCCAGGGTGTTTGCGGATCGGCAGCGGCTTCGGGCGAAACACAGCTGGTCGAGGACGTCCACAGTTTCCCCGGACATATCGCCTGCGATGCGGCCAGCCGATCCGAACTTGTCGTCCCGGTAAAGCGCGACGGGAAGGTCATCGCAGTGATCGATCTCGACAGTCCCGATCTCGCCCGTTTCGATCGGGACGATGCAACCGGGATCGAAGCGCTCGCCGCAGCGATCGCCGGTTCAATCTGACGCTTCCGCCCCGAAACGGGACAGCACGCGTAAGGCCCGCGACCTCAAGCCCTTGCATGGTATATTTTCCCTTAACGCCGGGATTCTGCCGGGCCGCGCAAGGGGAAGTACCGATGACCAGCCGCCACATATTCGCTCTGGGCACAGCCGGACTGGCAGCTGCCGTCGCTTCGACGGCAGCGGCGCAACCGGCGATGACCTACGAAGGAAGCGGGTACGAATACGCCGTGCCCGTACCCAAGACCGCTCAGCCGGTGATCTATCAAAGCCAGCCGGTGGTGCAGACACTTCCCCCTCAGACCGGATACTCGTGGACCGAAGCGGCCGAGGCCGAAGCCGGGGCAGACTACGAAGACGGCTCATATCACGATCAGTACTATGAGGATCGCAATCCGGCTCCGCCCCATCACCAGACGTACTACACCGGGCCTGCCGAGCAGACCTATCGCCACGCCCCGCCGATGCCGGCCGCGTTCGACCGGGATGCATGGCTCGACGAGTGCCGCGAGGTCTATCGCAGCAGCCAGAGAGGCGGCAGCGGCAGCGCGGGCGGCGGCATTCTTGGCGCGATTGCGGGGG
>JBGSPZ010000327.1:0-3867 GCA_041738375.1 Parerythrobacter sp.
GCGCCAAGGCGCAGATCACGCGGGCGCGGATGCTCGGCATCGCCCTGCATGGTGCCACCCAGATGATCCTGGTCGATACGCCGGGCATCTTCGCGCCCAAGCGGCGGCTCGACCGGGCCATGGTCAGCGCGGCATGGGAAGGCGCCGAGGCCGCGGATGCAGTGCTGCTGATGGTCGATCCGATCAAGCAGCGGCGGCACGAGCTCGAACCGCTGGTCGAAAGCCTCGCCGGGCGGCCCGAGCGCAAGATCCTCGTCCTCAACAAGGTCGACAAGGCGAAGAAGGAGCCGTTGCTGGCGCTGGCGCAGGAACTGACCGAAAAGGCCCAGTTCGCCGAGGTGTTCTTCGTCTCCGCGCTGACCGGCGATGGCGTGCCCGAACTGAAGGACGCACTTGCCGCGATGATGCCCGAAGGGCCGTGGCACTATCCCGAAGACCAGGTCTCCGACGCCAGCGAACGCCTGCTCGCGACCGAGATCACCCGCGAACAGCTTTACCAGCAGCTGCACGAGGAACTGCCCTACGACAGCGCGGTGCGGCCCGAGAGATACGTCCAGCGCAAGGATGGCAGCGTCGAGATCCACCAGCAGATCGTCGTCACCCGCGACAACCAGCGCGCGATCGTGCTCGGTAAGGGCGGGAGCCGGATCAAGGCCATCGGCGAGGCGGCGAGACTGGAACTGAGCGAAGTGCTCGGCCAGAAAGTCCACCTGTTCCTCCACGTCAAGGTCGAGGAGAACTGGGCGGAGAGCAAAGAGGTGTTCGAAGAGATCGGGCTGGATTGGGTGCGTTGACTGAAGCGTCGCACTACGGCCTATCCGTCACCGGCTGCCCCGGAAGTTTCTGCGCAATTTCACTTGCCAAAAAATGGCACGCCATTGCGATCTCGAAAAACTCGCGCTCCCCAATTTGGACTGCTTCATTGAGTTTGTATTCTCGAGAAGCTGTGACTCTTTTCATAAGAATTGGAACACCCTCTCCTAATGCTTCATTCTCCGGATCGTGCGTATCAATAGCTTCCCCCGGAACGAGTTCCACTTCATCGTCACCTCTGAGATAGAACAGCTTAAGCCTTGGAAAACTCAACGTTAGAGTTTCAGTATCAGGATCTATGTCGCGTTCACCAACACGACCGCCGCGATGTTCGAGGCAGTTTCGCACAGCTTGCAATGAAGCGAATTCCCGAATGAAATTCAAAGGGCTACACAAACCCTCGTTCACAGCCTCCAAGAGTGCAGGAAATGAAAGCGTCTTCGCTCTCTTTCTCGCTTTGGCATACCGATCTTGAAATTCACTTACCTGAATTTTCTCCCCATTTGCCAAGGGAACAACACTGATGAACCAATAGGCCTCTTCAAGGCCTTCGCGTACTCCTCTAGCTAGGTCTTGGAACCCTTTAGCAATGACCCAATTCTTGAACTCCACACGTCGCTCATCCGGATCAAGAGTCAAGCCCCTGATTTTGTACCCAAAATAGCCACCCCAGGATTCTGCTTCACAGCATGGATCATGGTCTAAGGCACGAAGGCTTGTACCGACAGCTTCCATACACCGAACCACAATTCTTTGCGCAAGCGCTGCAACTCCGTCAGGCTGCAGTTTTACATGCAGTAGCCCGCTACTCTGTTCGCCGGAGCCACTCACTTCTTTTGCTTCGTCGCCACCTTATTCTTCGGCGCCGCTTTCTTCTTGGCTGGTACCTTCTTGCGTCCCTTCTTCTTCGGCGGACCCTTGGCCGCGCGGGCATCGATCAGTTCGGCGGCCTGCGCCTCGGTCACATCCTCCGGTTTCACATCTTTCGGCAGGGTCGCGTTGGTAGTGCCGTCGGTCACGTAGGGTCCGTATCGGCCCGGCATCACCTTCATCTCGCCCCCGCTGGTCGGATGCGCACCGAGGACCTTGATCGGTTCCGCCGCCGCGCGCGTGCCGCCCTTGCGGTTGGCGGCTTCGGCGAGGATCGTCACCGCCGCATTCATGCCGACTTCGAACACCTCGCGCGTGCCCGACAGCTTGCCGTATTTGCCGTCGTGGCGCAGGTACGGGCCGTAGCGCCCGATCGCCGCCTCGATCTCCTTACCGGTTTCCGGATGCGCGCCGACGATGCGCGGCAGGTCGAGTAGCTTGACCGCCCAGTCGAGATCGAAATCGTCGAGATCCTTGGGGATGCTCGCGCGTTTGGCTTCCTTGCCCTCGCCCATCTCGACATAGGGTCCGAACCGCCCGGTCTTGCGCGCAATGTCCTGCCCGGTTTCGGGATGCTGGCCCATCACGCCATCCTCTCCCGAGGCCTCGCCATCGGCGCCCGGCTGGGCGAAGCGGCGGGTGTATTTGCAATCGGGGTAGTTGGCGCAGGCGACGAAGGCACCATACTTGCCCCCGCGCAGCGCGAGCCGCCCCCCGCTCCGCCCTTCCTGCTCGCACAGCGGGCAGAAGCGCGGATCCTTGCTGTCCTCACGCGGGGGGAACAGGAAGTCGGAGAGATATTCGTCAAGCTGTTCGGTCACTTCCGACGGCATCCGCTCCATCACCTCGTCGGTCTTGGGCTTGAAGTCCTTCCAGAACTTGGCGAGCAGCACCTTCCAGTCCTCTCGCCCGTCGGACACGGTGTCGAGCTCGTCCTCCATATCCGCGGTGAAGTCGTAAGCGACATATTGGGTGAAGAAGCGTTCGAGAAACGCCGTCAGCAATCGGCCCGATTCCTCTGCGAAGAAGCGGTTTTTCTCCATCCGCACATAGTTGCGGTCGCGCAGCGTCTGGATCGTCGAGGCGTAGGTCGACGGCCGCCCGATGCCGAGTTCCTCGAGCCGCTTGACCAGGCTCGCCTCGGAATAGCGCGGCGGCGGCTGGGTGAAGTGCTGGTTCGCCTCGACCGCCTTCTTCGCCGGGCAATCGCCCTTGTGCATCACCGGCAGCAGACCGCTATCGTCATCGTCCGACTTGTCGTCGAACCCTTCCTGATAGACTGCGAGGAAGCCGGGGAACTTCACCACCTGCCCGGTCGCGCGCAGCTCGTGCTGGCCGGTTCCGTCGCGCAGGGTGACGGTGGTGCGCTCCAGGCTGGCGGCAGCCATCTGGCTCGCCATCGCGCGCTTGAAGATCAGCTCGTAGAGCTTGGCCTCGTCGCCCGAGCCTGCACGGTCGCGCATGAAGTTGGTCGGCCGGATCGCCTCGTGCGCTTCCTGCGCGTTCTTCGCCTTGGTCGAATAGTGACGCGGCTTTTCGGGCAGGTAGTGCCCGTCGTAGCGCTCGCTGATCGCCTTGCGGCAGGCGGAGATCGCGCTGCCGTCCATCTGCACTCCGTCGGTGCGCATGTAGGTGATCGCGCCCGCTTCGTAGAGCGACTGCGCCAGCCGCATCGTGTGGCTGGCCGAATAGCCTAGCTTGCGCGCGGCTTCCTGCTGCAGGGTCGAGGTGGTAAACGGCGGGGAGGGATTGCGTTTGAGCGGCTTGGTCTCGACGTCCTCGATGGTGAAGCGCCCGGCCTCGACCGCAGCCTTGGCGGCGAGCGCGCTGCCCTCGTTGCCAAGCGTCAGCTTGTCGAGCTTCTTGCCTTCGAACTTCACCAGCCTTGCGTCGAACTCGGTGCCGTCCTGCTCGAGCTTGGCGACGACCGACCAGTACTCCTGCGCCCGGAAAATCTCGATCTCGTGCTCGCGCTCGCAGATCAGCCGCAGCGCGACCGACTGCACGCGGCCCGCGCTCTTGGCGCCGGGTAGCTTGCGCCACAACCCCGGGCTGAGCGTAAAGCCGAACAGATAATCGAGCGCCCGCCGGGCGAGATAGGCATCGATCAGCGGCTGGTCGAGCTGGCGCGGCCGCGCCATCGCCTCGGTGACGGCGGCCTTGGTGATCGCGTTGAAAGTGACG
>JBGSPZ010000328.1:0-5366 GCA_041738375.1 Parerythrobacter sp.
ATGCAGGGTGCGAGGCGGCGCTGAAGGCCGGGGCCAGCCTGCTTGCGGCGGGTATGGTGGGCGTTTCGGGCAGCTTTCGTCGCGGCGACCTGGTGACGGTGGTCTCGCTGAAAGGCGCTAAACTCGCGCAGGGGCTATCCGAATATTCGTCGGCCGAATGCATGGTAATCGCCGGCAAGCGGGAGGAGCAGCAGGAAGCCGCACTGGGCTATGCCCCGCGCCCAACCGTGATCCATCGCGACCACATGGTGCTATTGTGACTATAGCGATTACCGGAGGCACAGGCTTCGTCGGCCAGATGGTGCTCGACGTCGCGCAAGAGCGCGGGCTGCGTATCCGGTCGTTGGCGCGCAAGGTCCCCGATGGCCGCGAGAGCGTTGAATGGGTTCAGGGAAGCCTGTCGGACGAGGCTGCACTGGCGCAACTGGTCGGCGGGGTGGAAGCGGTCATCCATATCGCGGGGCTGACCAACACGCTCGATCCGGCGCTGTTCGAAGAGGCCAATGTCGCAGGCACTGAACGCCTGATCGCCGCATGCAAGGCAGCGAAGACGAAGCAGCTGGTGTTCGTGTCCTCGCTCTCGGCGCGCAAGCCCGAATTGTCGCGTTACGGTGCTTCGAAGGCCAAGGCGGAGGAATTGGTCAAGGCCAGTGGCCTGCAATGGACCATCGTGAGGCCACCGGGCGTCTACGGCCCGCGCGACGTCGACTATCTCGACATGTTCCGGAGCGCGAAATTCGGCTTCGTGCCGCTGCCGCCGGGCGGCGCGAGCTCGATCATCCACGCGCGGGATCTGGCCGAATTGCTGCTCGTTCTGGTGCCCGCCAACGCACTGGTCTTGAAGAAGACCTTCGAACCGGACGACGGACGCGAAGGGGGCTGGAGCCACAAGGAACTGGCCGCCGCGATCGGCGGGGCGGTGGGCCGGAAGGTCTTCGCCCCGCATCTTCCCGAGGGTGTGCTCAAGCTCGCCGCCAGCGCCGACCGGATGCTACGCGGAGGCAAAGCCAAGCTGACAGCCGACCGGGTAGGCTACATGTGCTACCCGAACTGGGTCGCCCGGTCCGACCGCGCGGTTCCCGCGAGCGTCTGGACGCCGGCGATTTCCGGCGAACGGGGCCTCAAGCAAACCGCCGAATGGTACCGCCGCAAAGGCTTGCTCTAAGCACCTGCTTATTGCCCTCCGTCTAAGCGTCTGTGGCTGGCGGATGAGGGAAGATTGTCCACTTGTCAGGCACCCTTCAAGGAGTGACCTGTCATGGAACATCGCACTGAATCGAAACGCCGCTGGGACCCGATCGTCAAGCTGACGCACTGGGGTGTGGTCGTGGCCGTAATTGCCAATGCCCTCGTGACCGGGGAGGGCTCCGGTTGGCATATCTGGGTCGGCTACGGCCTTGCTGCCCTGCTGGCCGTACGCGTGCTGTGGGGCATGATCGGCCCGGCCGAGGCCCGGTTTTCCGCTTTTCCACCGAGCCCGCGCAAGGCCCTGTCGCATCTCGGCGAAATCCGCCGGGGTGAAGTCGTCCGGCACCGGTCGCACAATCCGCTCGGCGCCTTGATGGCCTATGCGATCTGGGCAACCCTGCTGGTGATCGTGGGCACCGGTATCGCCATGGCGGGTCCGCCCCCGGCCAATCCGGCGGCTGTGCGCGGCGAGGCGGAGGAGCATGGCGAAGGTATGGCGCTGTCGCCCACCAACATGGTCGATCTGATCGCACCGCCTGCGCGCGCCGACGAAGACGAGGGTTATGAGGGAGGTGAGGAAGCGAGCGAAGGCGGCGAAGAGGCGTTCGAGGAAGTCCACGAATTTGCAGTCAACTTGCTCTATGTCCTGATCGCGCTGCACCTTGTAGGTGTGATCTTCGAAACCCGGCGTTCCGGCCGGGAAATCGTCGGCGCGATGATCCCAGGTGGCTCGCGACCGACCTGACGGAGGCGTGCATGGCCCAGACCCGGCGCATACCGACACTGAGGCGAGGCGGGCCGCCAATGGTCGTGGCACTGGTGATAGCGATCCAGGCGCTGGCGGCGGTGTTCTTCCTGGCTGACGCGGTTAGCGATGTGGTGCAGGACGGTCTGTCCGGCCACATTGCCATCGAAGCCCTGATTGCCTTTGCGCTGGTCGCCGGGGTGGTGCTGGGGGCATTTCACATGCGCACCCTGCTGGCCGAGGCGAAGCGGCGGGAGGATGCGCTGGCCATCGCTTCGGGTGCGCTCGCCGAGCATGTTGCCATGCAGTTCGACGATTGGGGCCTGACTTCAGCCGAGCGCGATGTCGCCCTGTTCGCGCTCAAGGGCTGCGACAGCGGCGAGATTGCCCGATTGCGCGGAGCCGCGCCGGGAACAGTGCGGGCCCAGCTGAGCCAGGTCTATGCCAAGGCCGGTGTCACCAGCCAGGCAGGTCTGGTGAGCCTGTTCTTCGAAGACCTGCTCTAGAGTGAGTTAGAACGCGGGATCGTAACCCGGAGGCAGTTCGCTGACGTCACCTTCGGTATGGATGCCGCATTCGGTCTTGTCCCACCCCTTCCACCGACCCGAGCGCGGGTCTTCGCCTGGTTCGACCTTGTGGGTGCAAGGCGAACATCCGATCGAGGGGTAGCCCTGCGCGACCAGCGGGTGGCGAGGCAGGTCGTGTTCCTCGAAATAGGCCTCGATATCGGCGGCGGTCCAGTCGATCAGCGGATTGATCTTGAGCCGGCCTTGCGCATCCGAGGTATCGATCTCGAAGCGCGGCAGATTGGCGCGGGTCGAGGCCTGGAACGCCTTGCGCCCGGTCAGCGTCGCATCGTAGCCCTCAAGCGCGCTGGCGAGCGGCTTGACCTTGCGGATCTCGCAGCAGCCATCGGGGTCGTAGGACCAGCGCAGCCCGCTCTCGTCGCGCATTTCCAGCTCGGCGAGGCAGGGGTGGAGGTTGACGAGGTTCTTGAGGCCCAGCCGCTGCACCAGCTCGTCGCGATAGGCGAGGGTTTCGGGGAAATGCTTGCCCGTCTCGAGAAACAGCACCGGCAGGCCGGGCGCAACCTCCGCAATCAGGTGCAGCAGAACAGCGCTTTCTGCGCCGAAGCTCGAAACAGTGGCAAGTTCGCCGACCATATCGTCCTCGATCAGATTGCGAAGCATCTCGCGCGTGTCCTGCCCGCGAAACATGCGGTTGAGGCGCACAGCGTCGTCTTGCGAGAACCGCGGGCCGGTGTCGATCCGGTCGATGGCGCGCAGCTGGTTCATGCGTGCCGCTTCGACCAGATCGGCTGGCGGCCGTCGCCGGTCGGCTGGTACACCTCGGGCCAGCGATCGAGCACCGCCGCCAGATCGCTCGAATCGAGCGCCGCATCGGGTTCGAACGCGTCGAAACCGCAGCGGCGCATATAGGCAACCTGGTCGACTAGCACATCACCCACCGCGCGCAGCTCGCCGGTATAGCCGGCCTCGCGCAGGATGCGGGCGGAGGAATAGCCGCGCCCGTCGCCGAACGAGGGGAAGTTCACTTCGACCAGCTTGAGCTGCGACAGATGCGGGATGAGCGCGCGCGCATCGTCGCCCGGTTCGACCCGCACGGCGTTGGCGTTCGACTGGTCGAGGAAGCTGTCGACGGTGACGGCGGGGTGATCGACCGCTTCGTCGTCGCGATAGCGGATCAGCTCAGCCATACAGCGCCTCCTTGAAGGGTTCCATGCCGATACGGCGGTAGGTGTCGAGGAAGCGCTCGCCGTCGGAGCGTTCGCGCAGGTAGACGTCGGTCGCCTTTTCGACCGCATCGACGATGCCGTCTTCGCTGAAACCGGGGCCGGTGATTTTGCCGAGCGAGGTGTCTGCCGCCTCGCTGCCGCCGAGGAGCAGCTGGTAGTTCTCCGTCCCCTTCTTGTCGACGCCGAGAATGCCGATGTGGCCTGCATGGTGGTGCCCGCAGGCATTGATGCAGCCGGAAATCTTGAGCTTCAGCTCGCCCAGCTCGGCGGTCTTGCCCGTTTCGGCGAAGCGTTCGGAAATCTTCTGCGCGACGGGGATCGAGCGGGCATTGGCGAGGCTGCAATAATCGAGCCCGGGGCAGGCGATGATATCCTCGATCGTGTCGAGGTTGGGCGCGCCCATGCCTTCCGCCTCCAGCGTCTGCCACAGCGTATAGAGCTGTGCCTTGCGGACATGCGGCAGGACGATGTTCTGCGTGTGCATCACCCGCAGTTCGTCGAACGAGTAGGACTTCGCCAGTTCGGCCATCACATGCATCTGCCGCGCAGTCGCATCGCCGGGAATGCCGCCGACCGGCTTGAGGCTGATCACCGCCGAGACATAGCCCTCGCGCTTGTGCGGCACGGTGTTGCGGTCGACCCACAGCGCGAAATCCGGGTCGCTGCGATCGATCGTGTCCTGCGAGGCGTCCTGGAATGCCGGATCGGCGAAATAGGTCTTGATCCGCTCCAGCTCGGCCAGTGGCGGTTCGATGCCTTGCCCGAGAAGATGCGCGAATTCCTCCTCGACCTGGCGGGCGTATTCCTCTGCCCCCAGCTCATGAACGAGGATCTTGATCCGCGCCTTGTACTTGTTGTCGCGCCGACCGTAGCGGTTGTAGACGCGCAGGCACGCCTCGGAATAGGTCACGAACTGGTCGAGCGGCACGAAGTCGCGGATGCAGGGGGCAACCATCGGGGTGCGCCCCATGCCGCCGCCGACATAGAATGCCGCGCCCAACGCACCGTCTCGTTCCACGATCTGAACGCCGATATCGTGCAGCTTCATGGCGGCGCGATCGGTGTCGCTGGCGATCACTGCAATCTTGAACTTGCGCGGCAGGTAGCTGAATTCGGGATGGAAGCTCGACCATTGGCGCAGCAGCTCGGCATAGGGCCGCGGATCGACCAGCTCGTCCGCCGCCGCGCCGGCGAAGTGATCCGAACTGATGTTGCGGATGCAGTTCCCGCTGGTCTGGATCGCGTGCATCTCGACCTTGGCGAGATCGGCCAGCAGGTCGGGCGCTTCGGCCAGCTTGATCCAGTTGTACTGGATGTTCTGCCGCGTGGTGAAATGGCCGTAACCGCGATCATACTTGTCGGCGATGTCCGCCAGCGCGTGCATCTGGCGGCTGTCGAGCGTACCATAGGGGATCGCGACCCGCAGCATATAGGCATGCAACTGCAGGTAGAGCCCGTTCTTCAGCCGCAGCGGCTTGAACTGGTCCTCGCTGATCCTGCCGGCCAGCCGCCGCGCGGTCTGGTCGCGGAATTCCTCGACGCGGATGTCGACCATCTGCTGGTCGTATTGGTCGTATTTATACATCAGATCACCCAGTGCCGCGCTTCGGGGTCGGCCGGCTTGAGGGTCAGGTCGGGGCGCACGGTGGGGCCGAGCGCGCGGATGCGGTCCTTGAT
>JBGSPZ010000329.1:0-2415 GCA_041738375.1 Parerythrobacter sp.
CAGCGCGAAGTCGGTCAGATCGCCAGCTTCACCACCGACGGCCAAGCGCTTCCGGCGGAAAAGCTTGCGGCCTGCAACAGCAAGTAGCTCGCACCAGACCCCAGACCCGTCCTCTCCATCACGGGTCCCTCAGGCCTCCGGCACCATGCCGGGGGCCTTTTTTCTAGAGCAACCCGCGCGCGGACAACTCTGCGCCCAGCGCCCCAGCATCGCGGAAGTGGTGCGTGTGCCAGCCGAGCCTTGCCGCCGCCTCGACATTGGCGAGGCTGTCATCGATGAACAGCATCCGCCCGGGCGCATGGCCGAACCGCTGCGCGGCGAGCGCGAAGATTGCGCTGCCCGGCTTGACCAGCGCCTCACGTCCCGAGACGACGATATCGCGGAAATGGTCCAGCACCGGCTGGGTCGGGCGGAACTGCGCCCAGAAATCGGTCCCGAAATTGGTGATCGCAAAGAGCGGCACCCCGCACGCCGACAAGGCTTCGATGAGCTCGGGCACCCCGGGGACGACGCCGGGGATCGTCTCCAGCCAGCGGTCGCGATAGGCCTCGATCGCCTCGCGGTACTCGGGAAAGGCGCGGATGCGCTCCGCTGCCATGTCTGCAATCGGGCGACCCGCGTCGTGCTGGCCATGCCAGGCCTCGGTGACGACATTGGCGCAAAACCAGTCGAGTTCCTCGGGATCGTCGAACAGTTTCGCAAACAGGATACGCATGTCCCACTGGACGATCACCCGCCCGACATCGAACACCACGGCGTCTATTTCTCCGGGCCTCGGCAATGCAACGCTCCTGGCAGGTGTTTCAGGCCCGGAAACGGCTCCGGCCCGCTCCCCCGCCCAACCACCCGATGATTATCGATCACGATATCGGATGGTTGGGCGGGGGAGCGGGCCGGCACCGCAACGGGATCGGGTCAATCCCGATCCCATCGCAACAAAATCAACCCTGGCGCGCCTTGAAGCGGCGGTTGGTCTTGTTGATGACATAGGTCCGGCCACGGCGACGGATCACGCGGCAATCCCGGTGGCGGTCCTTCAGCGACTTGAGGCTGTTGCGGATCTTCATGGCTTACGCTTTCCAAAAATAAGGGCACCGGAGATGGTCTCCGATGCCGGAAATTCAAGCGCCGCCCCTAGGGCGAGAATCACTTGCGGTCAAGCCTCTCGCTCAGGTCTCGCCGCGCAAATCGGACAGCTTGCGTTCCCATTGCAGCGCATGGCCGATGATCGTGTCGAGGTCGGCATGCTGCGGCTGCCACGGCAGGGTTGCCTTGATCCGCGAGGGATCGGAAATCAGCGAGCCCGGATCACCCGCGCGGCGCGGTTCCAGCCGCCGCTCGATCGTCCGGTTGGTCACCCGATCGACCGCGTCGAGCACCTCCAGCACCGAGAAGCCCCGGCCATAGCCGCAATTCATCGTCAGCGAAGCATCGGGTCGCGCGGCCAACTCCTCCAGCGCCAGCACATGCGCAGCCGCCAGATCGGACACGTGGATGTAGTCGCGCACACCGGTACCGTCGGGCGTGTCGAAATCGGTCCCGAACACAGCGACATCGTCGCGCTTGCCTAGCGCCGCCTCGACCGCGACCTTGATCAGATGGGTCGCGCCCGCGGTCGACTGGCCGGTGCGCCCCTCGGGGTCGGCCCCGGCGACGTTGAAATAACGCAGCGCGCAATAGTTCATCGCATGGGCGAAGGCAGTGTCGGCGAGCATCCGCTCGGTCATCAGCTTCGACCAGCCGTAGGGGTTGATCGGCACCTGCGGCGTATCCTCGGTCACCGCCTCGACCTCGGGGATCCCGTAGGTCGCCGCGGTCGAGCTGAAGATGAAATGGCGCACCCCGCCTGTCACCGCCGCCTCGATCAGCGCGCGGCTCTTCACCGTGTTGTTGTGATAGTATTTGAGCGGATCGGACACGCTTTCGGGCACCACCACCGATCCGGCGAAGTGCATCACTGCGCCGATCCCCTGCTCGGCGAAGATGCGTGCGAGCAGCGTCTGGTCCTCGATATCGCCTTGGTAGAACGGCACATCCTCTGGCACGGCGAAGCGAAAGCCGGTCACCAGATTGTCGATCACCGCCACCGGCCATCCCGCATCGCGCAGCGCGAGAACGGCGTGGCTGCCGATATAGCCGGCCCCGCCGGTCACCAGCACACCGAAAGGTTTGTCTGTCTGCATCGCGCGACCCCTAGCATTTGCTGGCGGCACAATGGTTAACGGCGGAGGATTTTTCCGCAGCGAACTGGTCTTGCCGGACCCACCCGGCTAGAAACACAGCACGGGGGGAACAAGGAGCTGGAATCATGCGCATAATCCACCCCGCCCTCGCTGTCGGCATCGCCCTTTCGCTCGCCGCCTGCGCCACCACGCCTGCGCCCGGTCCGGTGTCCGTCACCCGTTTCGTCGATCC
>JBGSPZ010000361.1:0-2279 GCA_041738375.1 Parerythrobacter sp.
GGCAAGCGCGGCGCGATGGCCATGCTGCGGATGGCCGATACCAATGGCGACAAGTCGGTCTCGCAGGCAGAATTCGCTGCCGCCGCAGACAAGCGGTTCGCCGCGATGGACGCCAATGCGGATGGCAATGTGACCGCCGACGAGCGCAAAGCCGCCCGCGAAGCGCGCAGGGCCGAATGGAGCGAGCGCCGCGCCGCGAGGCAGGCACAATAGTCGCTCGCTTGTCTCGACCGGGGCGAAGGGGCTAGGCGCGGCAGCGATCCGATGAACGACACCGCGCCCGTTTCCCTTCTGCTGGTCGATGACGAAGCCAGCCTGCGCGAACCTCTGGCGGAGTATCTTACCCGCCAGGGTTTCGCGGTGCAGGAAGCCGAAAGCGCTGCGGTAGCACGAAGCCACCTGCGCAACGACAGGCCCGACCTCGTCCTGCTCGACATCATGATGCCGGGCGAGGACGGGTTGTCGCTGTGCCGCCACCTGATCGAAGCGCAGGCGCTACCGGTGATCCTGCTGACAGCCCGGGGCGAAGCGACCGACCGGATCGTTGGCCTCGAAATCGGGGCGGACGACTATGTTGCGAAGCCCTTCGAACCGCGTGAGCTGGTCGCCCGGATCCGCTCGGTCCTGCGCCGGGCCGGGCGCTCCTCGGGCCAGCCGGACGGGGATTCGCCGTATGAATTCGAAGGCTGGCGCCTCGATCCGCTCAAGCGCCGGTTGACCGACCCCGAGGGGGTGCTGGTCTCGATCTCCACCGCCGAGTTCCGCCTGTTGCGCGCCTTCCTCGACCACCCTCGCCAGGTGCTCGACCGTGACCTGTTGCTCGATATGGTGCTGGGGCGCGAGGCGCATCTGTTCGCCCGCGCGGTCGACAACCAGGTCAGCCGGCTTCGGCGCAAGATCGAAGCCGACAGCCGCAATCCCGAATTGATCCTGACCGTGCGCGGCGGCGGCTATCGTTTTGCCGCGCAGGTCACCCGCGCGGCTGCGGAGCGCGGCTGACATGCGCCCGTGGCCGAAGAGTCTGCGCGGGCAGGTGCTGCTGGCTGCGACTGTCGCGCTGCTCCTCGCACAATGTGTCTCTGTCGTGTTGCTCTATCGCGCCGCCGAGACCCGCCGCGACGGGGCCATGCTCAACGCGGCTGCACTGCAGCTGGTCCGACAGTCCGAGCCTGCCGAGCGGCGACAGTTCACGAGGGAGCGCAGGGGAGGGTTCGAGCGCTTCGACCGTGCAAATGGCGAACCCCGCGCTGTGATTGCACCGCGCTTGCCCCGGCCGCTCAGGCTCGAATGGATCGAGAAGCCAACAATCCTCGCAACCGACCGGCGCGATTCGGCCCGCGAAGGGGAACTCAGACAACTGCTCCAGTCGCAAGGCGTCGAAATGGATGACGTGCTCGTCCTCGAACGCCGGGTCGCCGACGATCCGGTCATTGCCGCTCGGCCGCGGTTGCGCGCGCGGATCGAACGCGACGGGCTGCGAGAGCGAACATTGCTCGTCGCCGCGCTCAAGCGCACCGGCGCGAGCCAGTGGGCCGTTTCGCGAGTGCCGGAACCCGAGGCGCCCAATGGCGTCATGCGCACGATCCTGTTCCAGACCTTCGTCATTTTCCTGGTGCTGGTCACGTCGCTGTTTTTCCTGCTGCGCCGGATTACCCGTCCGCTCGCGACGCTGACCGAACGGACCGAGCGCTTCACCGCGACACGCCAGGCGAACGACCCGCTCGAGCCGCAAGGACCGGACGATATCCAGCGCCTGATCGTGGCGCACAACGCCATGGAAGCACGCATCGCGGCACTGATCGCCGAAAAGGACGTAATGCTCGGGGCCATCGGCCACGATCTCAAGACCCCGCTCGCTGCGCTGCGGGTGCGGATCGAAAGCGTCGAGGACGAGCGCGAACGAGACAAGATGGCAGCGGGTATCGAGGACATCACCCGTTCGCTCGACGATATCCTCTCGCTCGCCCGCGTCGGCAAGAACGACGGCCCGCCCGAGCCGACCGACCTTACCGCACTGGTGGCCTCGGTCGTCGAGGAATTCGAGGACATGGGCAAGCCGGTCCACATGATAGATGCGCCGCGCATAGTCCGCCCGGTGCATGTCACCTGGCTGCGGCGCGCGCTGCGCAATCTCATTTCGAATGCGGTGCGCTATGGCGAGGAAGCCAGCGTCAGCCTGGTCGAGGGCGATGGCCGTGCGATCCTGCGGGTCGACGATATCGGGCCGGGCATTCCGCCTGACCGCATCGCCGACATGCTCGAGCCGTTCACCCGCGGCG
>JBGSPZ010000368.1:0-3341 GCA_041738375.1 Parerythrobacter sp.
CGCAAGCGCGAGACAGGCGCGGTCGCCGAGCGAGAGCCCGCGCTGGCGGGTTGCCGTACGTAATCGGCCGGCGCGTTCGGCCTGGGCGGCGTCGAACGGATGAATGTCGAGGTCGAACTCCGCCAGACCATCGGCGATCACCTCGGGCGCGTAATTCAGGTCCGACAGCCGGGCGATAACTTCGGACAGGTTGACCGCACTCATGCACGCGCGATGTAGCCATCGTTCGGCTTGCTGGTCGTCGATCTCGCGCAGTACAACGGCAAGCAGCACCGATGCATCGAGAACGCCGGCAACAACCGAATTCAACCCAGTTCCCTCTCCGCCTCGGCACGGCGCTCGGCGATGAAGTCGTCGACATGCGACACGCCGCGCGGGACATTACGCCGGAACTGCTCCTGCACCCGCCTGATCACCTCGCGAAGCGGGATCACGCGCAATTCGCCATCGACGATCTCCATGCGGACTTCGTCACCATCCTGCAAGTCAAGCGCCCGGCGCATTTCCGCTGGGACCTGAAGCCGTCCACCGCTGACAAGCCGTCCTCGCTGCATATTCATCGGCTACTCCGTATCCCCATACATATCTCAATCGTTATACAGATTTGTATGTTGATACAAGCTCGGCGAACTCAGCCCGCCGCCGTCAGCTGGACGAAAACATCCTCCAGATCGGCCTCGCGGGTGGTCACGTCCTCGATCCCGTAGCCGTGCTGCTGGACCACGCCCAGCACCTGGCCCGCGCTCATCGTGTCGCGATTGTAGGTGATTTCGAGTGTGCGCGGTTCGATGACTTCGGCCTTGGCGAAGCCCTGTTCCATGATCGGACCGGCGAGGTCCTTGTCGACCGAGACGCGGACGATCTTCTCGCGCGCCATGCCGACCAGTTCGCGGGTCGGCTTGTGCGCGATCAGTTCGCCGTGGTTGATGATCGCGATCTCGTCGCACAGTTCCTCGGCTTCCTCGAGATAGTGGGTGGTCAGCACCACCGTCACCCCCTCACCGTTGAGCTTGCGCACCAGCTCCCACAATTGGCCGCGCAGCTCGACATCGACCCCGGCGGTCGGCTCGTCGAGCACGAGGATCGGCGGCGAGTGGACCATCGCCTTGGCGATCAGCAGGCGGCGCTTCATCCCGCCCGACAGGGTCCGGGCATAGGCATCGCGCTTGTCCGACAGGTGCACCGCGGCGAGCAGTTCCTCGCTCCGCCGCTCGGCCTTCGGAATGCCGTAGAACCCGCCGTGGTTTTCCAGCACCTCGAACGGGGTGAAGAAGGGATCGAACACGATTTCCTGCGGCACGATGCCGATCGAGCGTTTCGCGTTGCGGCGCTGCACGTCGATGTCGAAACCCCAAATCTCTGCACTGCCCGAGGTCTTGGTGACCAGCCCGGCGAGGATGTTGATCAGCGTCGACTTGCCCGCGCCGTTGGGGCCGAGCAGGCCGAAGATGCCGCCTTGCGGCACGTCGAAGCTGACGCCTTTGAGCGCCAGCTTGCCCTCGCCGTCCTTCACCCCGGCATAGCGTTTGACGACATTGTCGATGCGGATGGCGGGAGGATGGGTCATGCCGGAAGCGATAGGCGGTTCACGCCCGAGTGCAAAGGGGGGTGTGGGGGCCGGAGCCGCGAGTGTTGCACACGACATTGCGAATCCGCGCGCTTGGCTCTATCGGCAGCGGCATGAGCATTGCACCGCCCGAAACCGTCAAGGTCGCCGCCCGCCGCGTCAGTTGCGACGGCGCGACGGATATCCGCACCGGTGCCAACTACCGCCCGGCGGCGCTCGGCCATCCGAAGGTCTATCTTGAGATCGACGAGCACGGCTATGTCGACTGCGGCTATTGCGACCGGCGCTTCGTGCTCGAAGGCGGTCCGGCCGACGGGGCCGACCAGGCCAGCCTGTCCGACATTTCCGCAGGTGCCGATCCCGGCCACCGCTAGGATTCGCAGGTTCCACGCCCTATAGTCGGGGCGATGACCCTGACCGATCCCCGCGCCCTCCTCTACGGCGAGACTTTGTCGCCCGACCAGGCGCAACGCATCACCGCCGACATCCTCGCCCGGTGCGACGACGGCGAGATTTACCTGCAGCGCAGCGCGAGCGAGAGCTTCGTGTTCGACGACGGGCGGCTCAAGGCGGCGGACTATTCACGCGACGCGGGCTTCGGCCTGCGCGGCGTGTCGGGCGAGATGACCGGCTTCGCCCATGCCAACGAGATCAGCGAAAAGGCGATCCGCCGGGCGGGCGAGACGCTGCGCCTGCTCGACCCGGCAGACGGCGCAAAGCCCGCGCCCCCGCTCAAGAGCAACCGCCACCTTTATACCGACGCCAGCCCGCTCGACCTGGTATCCTTCGAGGAGAAAGTCGCGCTGTTGCAGCGGATCGACGCGATCGCCCGGGCGAAGGATCCGCGCGTGGCGCAGGTTTCCGCCTCGCTGCTCGGCAGCTGGAGCGTGGTCGAAATCGTCCGCCCCGACGGTTTCGTCGCGACCGATATCCGCCCGCTGGTGCGGCTGAACGTCTCGATCGTCGCCGAAACCAATGGCAGGCGCGAAACCGGCAATTTCGGCTTCGGTGGGCGCTATCTCTATGACCGGCTGTTCGACGAAGCGGCGTGGCAACGCGCGATCGACGAGGCGGTGCGCCAGGCATTGGTCAATCTCGACAGCGTCGATGCGCCGGCGGGCGAAATGCCGGTGCTGCTCGGCCCCGGCTGGCCCGGTGTGTTGCTGCACGAAGCGGTCGGGCACGGGCTGGAAGGAGATTTCAACCGCAAGGGCACCAGCGCCTTCTCCGGCCGGATCGGCGAACGCGTCGCCGCGCCCGGGGTGACCGTGGTCGACGACGGCAGCCTCGCCGACCGGCGAGGCTCGCTCAGTATCGATGACGAAGGCACGCCGACGGCTGAAAACGTGCTGATCGAAGATGGTATCCTCAAAGGATACATGCAGGACCGGCTCAATGCGCGGCTGATGGGCGTCGCGCCGACCGGCAACGGACGCCGCCAGAGCTACCAGCATGCGCCGATGCCGCGCATGACCAACACCTTCATGCGCGGCGGGGCGGACGATCCGGCCGAGCTCCTTTCCCGCATGAAACGCGGGATCTTCGCCAAGAGCTTCGGCGGCGGGCAGGTCGATATCGTCTCCGGCCGCTTCACCTTCTCCTGCACCGAGGCCTATCTGGTCGAGGACGGCAGGCTGGGCGCGCCGATCAAGGGGGCGACCCTGATCGGCGATGGTCCCAGCGTGCTCACCAAGGTCGAGGGGATCGGCAACGACATGGCGCTCGATGAAGGCGTCGGCGTGTGCGGCAAGGGCGGGCAAAGCGTGCCCGCCGG
>JBGSPZ010000377.1:0-5361 GCA_041738375.1 Parerythrobacter sp.
CGCTGATGGGCACGGAGCAGGAGGGCTGGCTCGCCGCGGGCTTCAAGACATCGCGCAGGGCCGGCAAGACCTGGCAGGTGTTGCTCCAGCAAGTCGTCATGGCAAGCCTCAAGGGCGCGCCCGAAATCGCCGAGGGCATGACCGCCGATGTGCCCGATTACCTGCGCAAGCGGATCATGGCCGGCGCGCTCAATGCCCGCGTCGGGCTGCCGTTCAACATGGATGCTTGGGACGGCTATCCCGCCGCGCGCGAACGCCTTTTGCGCGCGGCGCAGGAGGCCGATGCCAACCTCGTGGTGCTGGCGGGCGACAGCCACAATGCCTGGGCGTCCGAACTGTCCAACGCGAACATTCCGGTCGGTGTCGAATTTGCCGGGCATTCGGTCTCTTCGCCCGGCTTCGAAAGCTATCTCTCGTGGATCAAGCCTGAGGATCTGGCGGCGCAAACCGTGCGCGCCAATCCGCAGCTTAAATGGGCCGAGACCGCAAGTCGCGGCTATATGGCGGTCGAGCTTACCCCGGCGCGTGCGACGAGCGAATACCATTTCCTGCAGGGCGTGCGCACCCGATCGGCTCAACTTTCGGGAACGCAGCGGCTTTCCAGCGTTGCCGGAAGCCATAAGCTCGAGATCGGTTGAGTTCTCACGTCTCTGCCGCTAGATCAGCAACCATGCGCAGCGCGATCGCCTTGCAGACCACTACCACCACCCCGGTTGTCCGGGGGTGGGTGCCTGCGGCCTGACGCGCAGCCCCGCCGCCCGGTTTCGGGCGGTTGGCGTTTCCTCCCGAAATCGCGAAAATCCGCCAAACGCCGCTTCAAGCGTGTGCCCTATTGTGCCATGGGCGCGCCAAACGAACGGATGAGACGATGACGGAACTGCTCAAGATCAGCCTGCCCGACGGATCGGTGCGCGAAATGGAACGCGGATCGACTCCGGCAGATGTCGCTGCGGCGATCGGGCCGGGCCTCGCCAATGCTGCCATCGCCGCGCGGGTTGATGGCGAATTGCGCGATCTGGGCCGCCCGTTCGATGGCGATGCCGAGCTGGCGCTGGTCACAAATCGCGACGAGGCGGATGCGCTCGAACTGGCACGGCACGATTTCGCGCATGTGCTGGCGGAAGCCGTCCAGGCGTTGTGGCCGGGCACGCAGATCACCTTCGGCCCGGCGACCGACGACGGGTTCTACTACGACGTCAAGGCCCCCGTAGGACGCGAGCCCTTCAGTATGGATGACCTGCCTGCGATCGAGGAAAAGATGCGCGAGATCATCAGGGCGGACAAGCCGCTTCGCCGCGAAGTCTGGTCGCGCCAGCAGTTGATCGACAAGTGGAGCGCCGAAGGCGAGAGCTTCAAGGCCGAGTGGGCGCAGGAACTGCCTGAGGACGAGGAACTGACGGTCTACTGGTCGGGAGAAGACTGGCTCGACATGTGCCGCGGGCCGCATCTGCCATCGACCGGCAAGCTCGATCCGGCAGCCTTCAAGCTGATGCGCGTCGCCGGGGCCTATTGGCGCGGCGACCAGAACAACGCGCAGCTCACGCGCATTTACGGCACCGGCTGGCTCAACAAGAAGCAGCTCGACGCACATCTCCACCGGCTGGAAGAAGCCGCCAAACGCGACCACCGCAAGCTCGGGCGCGAGATGGACCTCTTCCACCTGCAGGAAGAGGCGCACGGCAGCGTGTTCTGGCATCCGCAGGGTTACACCATCTACCGCATGCTGGAGGATTACATCCGCCGCGCGGTGCAGGGTGCCGACTGCCGCGAGGTCAAGACCCCGCAGGTGATGGACGCGCGCCAGTGGGAGAAGTCCGGCCATTGGGGCAAGTATCGGGAGAACATGTTCGTCATCCCCGACGAAGTCCCCAATACGGAGGATGACGGACCGATCGTCTCGGAAGCCGCCGACTGGATGGCACTCAAGCCGATGAACTGTCCGGCGCACGTCCTGATCTTCAAGCAGGGCATCAAGAGCTACCGCGATCTGCCACTACGGCTGGTCGAGAACGGCTGTTGCCACCGCAACGAGCCGCATGGCGCGCTGCATGGTCTGATGCGCGTGCGCCAGTTCACGCAAGACGACGGCCACATCTTCTGCCGCGAGGACCAGATCGTCGATGAAGTGCGCAATTTCTGCGAGCTCGCCGACAAGGTCTACAAGGACTTCGGTTTCACCTATGCCGTCAAGCTGGCGCTGCGCCCCGAACAGCGCTTCGGGTCGGACGATGATTGGGACAAGGCCGAGAACGAGCTGCGTCAGGCTGTCGTCGATGCGGGCCTTGCCACCGAGGAGTATGGTTGGGAAGAGCTGCCCGGCGAAGGTGCGTTCTATGCGCCGAAGCTCGAATGGCACCTGACGGATGCCATTGGCCGGACATGGCAAGTGGGGACGATCCAGTCCGACCGCGTGCTGCCCGAGCGGCTCGACGCGAGTTACATCGGCGAGGATGGCGAGCGTCACCGCCCGGTGATGCTGCACCGCGCGATCTTCGGCAGCTATGAACGCTTCATCGGCATCCTGATCGAGCATTTCGCCGGCCGCCTGCCGGTCTGGCTCGCGCCGACGCAGGCTGTCGTGGCAACGATCGTTTCGGACGCCGACGCGTACGGCAAGGAGGTCGAAGTCAAACTCGCGGCTGCCGGGATCCGGGTCGAGAGCGATTTCCGCAACGAGAAGATCAACTACAAGGTGCGCGAGCACTCGGTCGCGAAAGTTCCGCACTTGCTGGTTGTCGGCATGCGCGAGGCCGAGGAAGGCACCGTTGCCGTCCGCACGCTGGGCGAACAGCACCAGAAGGTGATGCCGCTCGACGAGGCGATCGCGATGCTGGTCAAGGCTGCCACCCCGCCCGACCTGGCCAGCGACTGAAGGGTGGAACTGCTCGCAGGCTACACCGCATTCCAGATCGGGGTGGCGCTGGCCGCGACTTTCATTGGAGCTTTCGTGCGCGGCCTTGCCGGGTTCGGGTTGGCCTTGGTGCTGGTCCCGGTCCTCGCGCTGGCGATAGCGCCACTCGAGGCGGTGCTGATCACCAATTGCCTCGCTCTTCTGATCGGGCTGAGCGAGATTGTGAAGCTCTACGCCGCTGCCGAGCGTTCCGCGCTAGCAATCGCCGGACTGGTGCTGGTGACAACCGCTCCGGGCATGGTGCTGCTCGCCGCAACCCCTGCCGATCTGGCGCGATTGCTCATTGCGTTGGTTGCAATATCGGCATTTGTCGCCATCCTCCTTCCGCAGCGCCCTGCTGGCCAGCCGACAGCGTTCATCACCGGACTGGTCGGCATTTCGAGCGGGTTTTTGACGGGATTCGCCGGAATGCCCGGACCGCCCGTGGTGCCCTATTATGTCGGGCGGGCGATCCCGCGCGAGGTCGCCAAGGCCTCGATGCTTCTGATCTTCACCACAGCAGCGGTTGCGGGCTTGGCCTCCGGCATTGCGATAGGGCAGCTCGAAATGCGGCTGGTCTGGCTGGCCTTGCTGCTCTTTCCTGTCGTCCTGATCGGCAATTTTCTCGGAACCATGGCGCTTGGCAGAGTGTCCGAAGGAACATGGCGCATCGCGGTTGCCGTCATGCTCGGGGTAACCGCGCTGGTCGCGCTGCTACGTTTCGCTGTCCTGTAGAGGTGGAAGATACTGCGCGGCGAGCACCGTTCCTTCGGCACGCTCGCGCAGGATGACCGCGTAACGGTCTGCGCGCCCCGTTTCGAGCTGGCCCTGCTCCACATGGAAGCTGCCATCCTTGCCCGGAACAAGCCTGGTTTCCGCCCGTACCACGTTGCTGTATCCCACGTTCCGCCCGCCATTCTCCCCGCGCCCGATCGCCACACTGACATGCGAGGCCAGGGCCACCAGACTCAGTTCGCCGCCACTTAGGCCGCGAGTGGAGATCTCGAACCCGCCTTCCTTGCGTTTTGCCACCTTGAGCACCGCATGGGGTTTTGCCGCCGAACCGCGAACGAGGCTGCGCACCTCGCGCTCGCGCGACCCCACAGTGCCCGCGCGGCCATCGATGACGATTTGCGGGGTATAGACACCCGCGCCGGGTATCCCGCGCGACGAATAGGACTGCTGGAGCTGCGTGTTCGCCTCGCGCGCAAGTGTATCCTTCCAACCGAGGCGATCCCAATATGTCACCGGGCGGGTGACCACCACCAGCGAAGGGTCCTGCGCGAGCTTCTCCGCCAGCGCATCCGCCGGCGGGCAGGAGGAGCAGCCCTGGCTGGTGAAGAGCTCAACCAGCACGGGCGAATTGGAGGAAGTTGCAAGCGTCAAATTCGTTGCTCCGGGCGACGATCCGGAACCGAACGAATGGGTGAGGCCCCATAAACCCGCAGCGATAACCGCAATGGTAGCAATCAGTGCAGGCGTCTTCATCGCGCGACTCCGAAGGGCTGAGGCCTCAGCCGTTCATTCGGTCAAGCGATGCGACGGGTTACATCGGGAGTAGTCAGAAGGGTCGGATCGTTCCCGCCAAGGCAAGGGCGAGTCCGCAACCCAGCACGAGAGCCGAACGCAGGACTTCGAGCGCCTGCGCTTCGTGGACCCGAATCATTTGGACAGTCTTGGCCATGGCGGCATTGTCCCGCGCAGGCGCTAACAATGGTTTAAGAAACGATCTCCATCGATGGCATTTGCTGGCTTGCACAATGAAAGCCGCCACCGCCCGCCAGAATCGCATCGGCAGGCAGGCCAATCGTCGCGCGATCGGGGAACAGCTCGGCGATTGCGGCAACCCCGTCGGCATCGTGGAGCGAGCCGAAGGTCGGCACCACCACGAGATGGCTGGTGATAGCGAAATTGGCATGGCTGGCGGGTTCGATCAGGTCGCCCCGCGTCACGAGCCCGGGCGAGGGAATCTCCGCCAGTTCGACGCCGAAATCGAGCGCGCGCGCCTTCGCATCGGCGTAGATCGCCGCGTTCGGATCGTCCGCGCCGGTCGCGCGCAGCAGGGCAAGGCGATTGGGACCGACAAAGCGCGCCAGGTTGTCGACATGGCCGTCGGTATGGTCGTTGATCAGCCTGTCGCCGAGCCAGAGAATGCGGTCGAAACCGAGATTGCGTTCGAGCCGCGCTTCGATATCGGCGCGCGAGAGTTCGGGGTTACGGTTGGGATTGAGCAAGCATTGCTCGGTCGTGACCACCAGTCCGGTGCCATCCCCGTCAATCGCGCCGCCTTCGAGGATCCAGTCGCTCTCGACCACCGGAAGGCCGGCATCGCGCGCCAGTTCGGCCCCGATGGTCTGGTCGCCCTGCATCAGATACTTTCCGCCCCAGCCATTGAAGCGGCAGCGCAGCGCGGTCCCGTCGCTCCGCACCAGCGGCCCGGTGTCGCGCAGCCACACATCGCCGTAGACACG
>JBGSPZ010000419.1:0-4875 GCA_041738375.1 Parerythrobacter sp.
CGCTCGCTCACCGCGCGGATCGCGCCGCCCTTGCCCGCCGTGTCGCGCCCCTCGAAGATCACGCAGATGCGCGCTCCGCTCGCCTTGGCCCAGCGCGCAACGCCCACCAGCTCCTGCTCCATCGGTTCGAGCAGCGCATCGTATTCCTTGCCTTTGATCTTCGCCAAGCGCACCTCCCGCGTTTGTCAGCCTTGCTTCCGGCTGCTAGTGGTATCAATTGAAACTATGGCCATGACAGCAGAACCCGAACAGGATTTCAGCGTCCTGCCCCAATTGCCGGCGGATGTCTTCACCGCTCCGCTGAAAAAGCCCGCGCATGTCGGTGATGACTGGCTCGAACCGAAGCAGACCGCCTACACTTCGGAGGACGACGCGATCTGGAACGACCTGTTCGCCCGCCAGATGGACGTGCTGCCAGGGCGGGCGGCGAGCGCCTTCATGGCAGGGCTCGACAAGCTCGACCTCAATCGCGGCGGGGTGCCCGAATTCGGCAGGCTGAGCGAGGATCTGGCCGCGCTGACCGGGTGGAGCGTGGTGCCGGTGCCGATGCTGATCCCCGATCACGTGTTCTTCTGGCATCTCGCCAACCGCCGTTTTCCGGCAGGCAACTTCATCCGCACGCGCGAAACCTTCGACTACATCCAGGAACCCGACGTGTTCCACGACGTGTTCGGCCATGTGCCGATGCTGACCGACCCGGTGTTCGCCGACTACATGCAGGAATACGGCAAGGCCGGGTGGAAGGCGATGCGCTACAACCACCTGAAGGCGCTCGGCGCGCTCTATTGGTACACGGTCGAATTCGGGCTGATCCTCGAGCAGGGGAAGGACCTGCGTGCCTATGGGGCGGGCATCCTGTCGGGGCCGACCGAAGCGGTCTATTCGGTCGAGGCACGCAGCCCAAACCGGATCATGCTCAACGTCGACCGGGTGATGCGCACCGACTATGTGATCAGCGACCTGCAGCCGACCTATTTCGTGGTCGAAAGTTTCGAGGATCTGTTCCGGCAGACGGTCGCGCGCGATTTCGACCGGCTCTATCGCAGCCTTGGGCCGAGCTTCACCTATGCCAACACGGCGGTGATCGACGTCGACAATGTGTATGACCGGGGCACGCAGGAATATCTCCTGCGCGGCGGGCGTGGGAGCGGCGCGAAGCCGGTGTAGCCTTCAGCGGGAGCGTGAGTTGTCATCCGACGTGCGCCGGATCGTCACCACGCATGCGATCACGATGGCGCTGGCCAATGCAGCGGCGATAAAGGCCTGCGGGCTGAGGCCGGAGATGACCGAGCCGTCATAGACCGCCAGGCCGGCCACTACCGCGCTCACTGCGCCGTTGGCGATGAGAACAGGGTCGTCACCGCTCTCGGCAGGCTGCGTCATGATCGATGCCAGCCAGCCGAACACGGCTCCGACCAGCAGGAGCAAGAGCAAACCCATTTCAGTCGGTATCCGGAAATTGTCTTCGCAGGATCAATCCGGAAAGCGCCGATTTGTTCCTCGCCAGCCCGTCAGCGCATCGCCAGCCAGACGAGGCCCGCCGTCCCGGCCACGATCCGGTACCAGGCGAACGGCGCGAAACCTATCCGGGTGACGATCTCGACGAACAGCTTGACCACCACCAGCGCGACCACGAAGCCGACGACCGATCCGATGCCGATCAGTTGGTAATCGTCGGCGGTCAGCCCGGCACCATGCTTGTAGAGCTGGTAGACGGTGGCCCCGCTCAAAGTCGGCACGGCAAGGAAGAAGCTGAACTCCGCCGCCGTCTTGCGGTCCACCCCGAAGGCCATCGCGCCGAGGATCGTCGCGCCCGAGCGACTGACCCCGGGGATCATCGCGAGGCACTGGACGATGCCGATCAGCACGGCGGTGCGCAGCGGAACCCCCGATACACCCGGCCCCGTGGCAGGCGGATTGGCCCAGCGTTCGATCGCGAGGATGGCAACGCCGCCGATGATCAGCGTCCAGCACACCAGCGCCGCATTGCCCAGCATGGTCTCGATGATGTCGCCCAACGCAAGGCCCAGCAGCACCGCCGGGAAGAACGCCACCAGCAGGTTGCGCACGAAATTGATCGCGCCCTGCTCTAAGCCGAAGAGCCCGTTGGCGACATCCCAGAAGGTGCGCCAGTACAATACCACGATGGCGAGGATCGCGGCCGGCTGGATCGCGATGTTGAACACCTCCCAATCCGCCTGGTCGAAACCGAGCAGTTCGGTCGCGAGGATCAGGTGCCCGGTGGAGGAAACGGGCAGGAATTCGGTCAGCCCCTCGACGATACCGAGGATGATGGCGGTCATGGTTTCGCTCATGGCTGCGCCTCATGCCGCCCTTGCGGGCCAAGTCAAACTCAAAGCGGCAACGAACAACAAAAAGCGCCCCTCCGCATGCGAAGGGGCGCCTCTCACGGTTGTGCTGCGAGCTCTACCAGATGCGGATGCGCTGTTCCGGCGGCAGGTAGAGATCGTCGTCGGGGGTGACGCCGAAGGCCTCGTACCATTCGTCGAGGTTCCGCACGATCCCATTGGTGCGGTATTGCGTCGGGCTGTGCGGACCCTGGCGGATCTGCGAGCGCAGCGCGTCCTCACGGTATTGCCCGCGCCACACCTGCGCCCAGGCGAGGAAGAAGCGCTGGTCGCCGGTCAGTCCGTCGATCACCGGAACCTCCTTGCCGGCGGTCGCCAGCTTGTAGGCGCGGTAGGCCATGCTCAGACCGCCGAGATCGCCGATATTCTCGCCCAGCGAGAGGCGGCCGTTGACGCAGGTTGTGCCTTCATCGAGCGGGCAAAAGGTGCCATATTGCGCGGCGAGCGCATTGCCCTTCTCGTCGAACGCCTTGCGGTCGGCGTCGGTCCACCAGTTGCGCAGCGCGCCTGAGGCGTCCGACTTGGAGCCCTGATCATCGAAGCCGTGGCCCATTTCGTGCCCGATCACCCCGCCAATCGCGCCATAATTGACGGCGATATCGGCATCCTTGCCGAAGAACGGCTGCTGCAGGATCCCGGCGGGGAAGACGATCTCGTTCTTGGTCGAGTTGTAATAGGCGTTCACCGTCTGCGGCAGCATGCCCCATTCGGTGCGGTCGATCGGCCCGCCGAGCTTGGCGAGGTTGTCCGCCGCCTGCCATTTCGCCGCCGACATGCTGTTGGCGAGCGGACTGCCCGCCACGATCGCGAGGCCCTCGTAGGTTTCGAGATTGTCGCGGTAACCGATCTTGGGGTCGAAGCTGTCGAGCTTGGCCATCGCCTCGACCTTGGTTGCCTCGCTCATCCAGTCGATTTCCTCGAGCGATTGCGCCAGCGCCACGCGCAGGTTGGCGACGAGTTCGTCCATCGCCAGCTTGCTTTCGGGCGGGAAGTTGCGCTCGACATAGGATGCGCCGAGCAGCTCGCCGAGCATGCCTTCGGTCGCATCGATCGCCCGCTTCCACCGGTCGCGCTGCTGGGGAACCCCGTTGAGCGTGGTACCGTAGAACGCGAAATTCGCCTGATCGAACCGCGTCGGCAGGACCGCAGCGTTGGACGACAGGAAGCTCTTGATCGACCAGGCCTTGAGCACGTCGATCGGGGTCGCCGCCAGGAGTTCCAGCATCGCAGGGGTGCCGCCGCCGATCTTGGCCACGACTTCCTCCGACAGGCCGAGTTCGGCGATGCGTTCGGCCGAGGGCGGCATATCGCCGACGATGAACCGGTCGGCCTCGCCGAATCCGCTCGCCGCAAGGAACGCGGCGACCGGGAAGGTTTCCGACAGGTCGCCCAGTTCTTCGGGCGTGAGCGCGGTATAGGTCAGATCGCGGTTGCGGCGCACCGCGCGGTCCCACGCCACCTTGCGCGCGATCGAATCCTCCAGATCATACACCTGCTGCGCGGTGGCTGCGGGATCGGAATAGCCTGCCTCGCCCATCAGGAAAGTCAGATAATCCATATAGGCCTTGCGGATCGCGAGGCCCTTCTCGCTCTCGTCGAAATAGTATTCGCGGTCCGGCATTCCGAGACCGCCGCTGCCGACATAGACCGAATAGCGGGTCGGTTCCTTGGCATCGACGCTTACGAACCCGCCAACCGGCGAGGGGTAGCCCGGGGTGGCCCACAGGGTGACCAGCTTGCCCAGCGTATCCGCCCCGGCGATGGCATCGAGATAAGGCTGTGCGGGTGCAAGGCCGACCGCCTCGATGGCGTCGGTATCGAGGAAAGCGTTGTAGGCATCGACGATGCGCCGCTCGTTGCCGCTGAGCTGCGCAGCGGGCTTGGCGGCCAGGTCGTAGACCACTGCCTTGACGTCGAAGGTCGATTTCTCGCGCAGCAGGTCGAATGCGCCGAAACGCGCGCGGTCAGGCGGCAGCGGATTGGCATCGATCCATTTCTGGTTGGCATAGGCGAAGAAGTCGTCGCCCGGATCGATATCCTCGGACAGATATTCCGGATCGAAGCCCCAGGTGCCGAAGCTCATGGTCGGCGCGGCGACGACCTCTTCGGCCTTCGCTTCGCCAGCCTCTTCGGCAAAGGCGGGGGTGGCGAGCGCCAGCGCACTCGCGCTGACCCCGAGGGCGAGAAGGGTGCGGATCATGTCAGTCTGTCTCCCGAAGATTCGTTGCCCGGCGTGCGGACGCAAGTCCGTGACCATGCAATAGCTGGCTCTACCGCGTCGTGTCGCCGCTCGTCGCTACCAGCGGGCGGTTGGTCGATTAAGCCGCCTTGCCGTCGGTGAATTGCAGGCTGGCGAGGCGGCTGTAGAGCCCGCCCGCGCTGGCAAGCTGGGCATGGGTACCCTGTTCGACGATCTGCCCGTCTTCCATCACCACGATCCGGTCGGCGGCGCGCACGGTCGCCAGCCGGTGCGCGATGACCAGCGTCGTGCGGTCCTGCATCAGCC
>JBGSPZ010000438.1:0-8453 GCA_041738375.1 Parerythrobacter sp.
CGGCCTCGGTCGTGGTCAGGCGCGTGGCGGAGCGGCTGAAGTAGCGCTGAGCCCCGGCCTCGGCGCCATAGGTGCCGATCCCGGTCTCGGCGACGTTGAGATAGACTTCCATGATCCGCCGCTTGCCCCACACGTTCTCGATCAGGAAGGTGAACCACGCCTCGAACCCCTTGCGGACATAGCCGCCGCCTTGCCACAGGAAGACGTTCTTCGCGGTCTGCTGGCTGATCGTCGAGGCACCCTTGATCCGCCCGCCCTTGGCGTTGTTCTCGATCGCCTGCTCGATCGCTTCGGTGTCGAACCCGTTGTGCAGGCAGAACTTGCCGTCTTCCGCCGCAATTACCGCGGTCACGAGGTTGCGGTCGATGTTCGACAGCGGCTCCCAGTCCTTGGTGGTCCCGTTCTCGTCGAGCGCCATGGTCGCGGTGATCGGCACCGGCACCCACTTGTAGACCAGCACCAGCGCCAGGCTCAATCCGATGAACCAGGCCACGAGTTTGGCGAGGAAACGGGCAATACGATAGATCATGTGGCCCGTTTAAGACCTTGCCGGGAGCGATACAACAAGGCCCCGCACGACCGAAATCGTGCGGGGCCCTGAATTGCGGATTTCAGTCCGAACGTCAGGCGATGCCCGGCAGCAGCCTTTCGCCGGCGATGCGCTGCATCGCCTTCTGGAGCTTTTCGAACGCGCGCACCTCGATCTGGCGGATGCGTTCGCGGCTGACGTCGTAGACCTGGCTCAGCTCTTCCAGCGTCTGCGGATTGTCCGTCAGCCGCCGTTCGGTGAGGATGTGCTTCTCACGCTCGTTGAGCGAGTCCATCGCCTCGAGCAGCATTTCGTGCCGCACGCTCGATTCTTCGGCCTCGGCCACGGTCTCGTCCTGCAGCGGGCGGTCGTCGGTCAACCAGTCCTGCCACTCGCCGCTGCCTTCCTCGCCATTGCGCATCGAGACATTGAGCGAACCGTCACCGCCCATCATCATCCGGCGGTTCATGTTGACCACTTCCTGTTCGGCCACGCCGAGATCGGTCGCGATCTTCTTCACATCGTCCGGATGCAAGTCGGTGTCTTCGTAGGCGTCGAGGTTCTTCTTCATCCGCCGCAGATTGAAGAACAGCTTCTTCTGCGCAGCGGTTGTACCCATCTTCACCAGGCTCCAAGACCGCAGGATATATTCCTGGATCGACGCCTTGATCCACCACATCGCGTAGGTCGCGAGGCGGAAACCGCGTTCGGGCTCGAACTTCTTCACGCCCTGCATCAGGCCGACATTGCCTTCGGAGATAAGGTCCGACACGGGCAGGCCGTAGCCGCGATAGCCCATGGCGATCTTCGCCACGAGGCGCAGGTGCGAGGTCACGAGCTGCGCGGCAGCTTCGGGATCTTCGTGCTCTTCGTAACGCTTGGCGAGCATGTATTCCTGCTCGGGCGTCAGCACGGGGTATTTCTTGATTTCCGAGAGATAGCGGTTGAGCCCCTGCTCACCACCGAGCGCCGGTACGCTCAAAGCTCTTGTATTGCTCACTTCGTCCCTAACCTTTCTGCGTCGACCTCGCGCGGCGGACCCCTGCCGGGCATCCGCTCTGTCGGGCCACACGGTTACATATAGACCAATCGGCGGAATTTTTCACTGGTTTTCGTCGATTTCAACGAGTGGTTTCGTCGATAAGTTCCCGCATATCGCGGGGCAGCTCGGCCCGGAATTCGACCGTTTGGCCGGTCACCGGATGGATGAAACCGAGCTCCGCCGCGTGCAAGGCCTGGCGGGCAAATCCGAGCCTTGCGAGGAGCGGCCTGAGCGATTTTGGGGTGCTTCCGTACACGGGATCTCCCACTAGCGCATGGCCGATTGACGCGCAGTGAACGCGCACCTGGTGGGTTCTACCGGTTTCGAGACGGCACTCCAACAGGCTGCAATCCTTGAGTTTTTTCGTCACGCGATAATGGGTGACGGCATGCTTCCCGCGGTTCGACGTGTCCGGGAGCACCGCCATCTTCTTGCGGTTGGCGTCGGACCGGCCGAGACGCGTTGCGATCGTGCCTTCCACCGGTGCGGGGTGCCCGCCGCACACCGCGATATAGCGCCGGTGGATCGAATGGTTGGCGAACTGCGCGGCGAGCCCTTCATGCGCGGCAGTAGTTTTCGCAACAACCAGCAAACCAGAAGTGTCCTTGTCGATCCGGTGGACGATACCTGGTCGCGCGACACCGCCGATCCCGCTCAGCTCGCCCGCGCAATGATGCAGCAGCGCGTTGACAAGCGTCCCGTCACGATTGCCCGCCGCCGGATGGACGACCATCCCGGCCGGCTTGTCGATCACGATCAGGTGCTCGTCCTCGAACACGATGGCGAGCGGGATGTCCTGGGGCCGTGCCTCCGGCTCTTCCGGCGGCGGCAGGGCGATGGAGAAATTCGCACCCGGCTGCATCTTTTGCGAAGGGTTGGTGGCCACGGTCTTGCCCACCGTGATCGCGCCTTCGCCCATTAGCGCCTTGACCCGCTCGCGCGAGAGCCCGGTGGCATCGGCCAGCAGCTTGTCGATCCGGCCTGCGTTTTCCAGCCGCCCCGTGATGACATCGCCTTTGTCCATGCTAGAGCCATGCGCGATGGAACGGGAAGTGACAAGCGAAGTGGTCGAACGCCTGCTTGCCGAAGCGCGCAATGCCCATGCGCGCGAGTGCTGCGGCATTTTGCTGGGCGAGGGGGAGTGCATCACCGCCATGCACCCGGCCGCCAATGTCCACCCTGCACCCGAAACCCATTTCGAGATCGATCCGCAGGCGCTGGTCGATGCGCATCGCGCTGCAAGAGAGGGCGGTCCACAGGTGATCGGTTATTACCACTCGCATCCAAACGGGCGCGCCGAACCATCGGCCACCGACCGCGCGATGGCGGCGGGCGACGGGCGGGTGTGGCTGATCGTCGCGGGCGGTTCGATCAACGGCTGGAAAGATGCGCCGAGCGGCTTCGAGCGCCTTTCCCTTCGCGTTAGACCTGCCTAAGACGGCGCATCGTTAACTACAGCTCACAAAGGCCCTGTTCCTCTTCCATGCCCTCATCCGTCGATCTTGCCGCCCTGCTCTGTTCGCGCCTGTGCCACGATATGCTCTCGCCCATCGGTGCGCTGAACAACGGGCTCGAATTGCTCGCGGACGAACGCGATCCCGAAATGCGCGCAAAATGCATGGACCTGCTCGAACAGAGCGCGCGGGCGAGTGCGGACAAGCTCAAGTTCTTCCGCCTCGCCTTCGGGGCAGCGGGCGGATACGGCGAGATGGTCGAGGTCGCGGAATCGCGCGCGGCAATCGATGCACTGATCGGCGAGAACAAGCGCATCACCGCCAACTGGACGCTGTCCGAAAACAAGCTGCCCAAGGATGCGATCAAGGTGCTGCTCAATCTCGCGCATATCGCGATCGATGCGCTGGTTCGCGGCGGCACGCTCGACATCGGGGCCGAGCGGCGTGACGGCGCGAGCGAAATCGTCGTCCGCGCATCGGGGCCACGGCTCGCTTTCGATGAAGAGATCGGCCATGCCCTGCAGGGCGAGATCGACCCCGGCCAGCTGACCGGACGCACGGCCCCGGCGCATATGCTCTACCTGCTGGCCGACAAGGCAGGGGGAGGGCTGCAATATCAGCTGGACCAAAATGTGCTGGTGCTTGGTGCGGTCCTGCCCGAACCCGAAGGACTGATCGGCTGATGCCGTTCCGGCCAGCCTGGCGCAGCCGGAAGCCGTCATGAGGGACGAGCTGGTCCACCGCGAGCAGCTCTCGCCCAATTTCAACGAGCGAAGCCTGCCCATTTCGATGGTGGTGCTGCACTACACCGAGATGAAGCCGGTCGAGACCGCGCTCGAGCGGCTGTGCGATCCCGAGGCGTCGGTCAGCGCGCATTACCTGATTACCGAAGAAGGCGAAGTGGTGCGGCTGGTGCCCGAGGAACATCGTGCGTGGCACGCGGGCGCATCCTACTGGCGCGGGCACAAGGACGTGAACTCGGCGAGCATCGGGATCGAGCTCGACCACCCCGGCCACCTGCTCGGCTATCGCGCGTTTGCCGAGGCCCAGATCGACGCGCTGATCCCGCTGCTCCACCGCATCGTCCAGCGTTACGATATCCCGCGCGCCAATGTGCTCGCGCATTCGGATGTCGCGCCGGCGCGAAAGATCGATCCGGGCGAACTGTTCCCGTGGGACCGGCTGGCCGCTTACGGCTTGTGCCTGCCGCGCCCCAAGATCGAGCTGGGCGATCCGTTCGACAACGACGGCGCATTCTACCTCGCGCTCGAACGCTTCGGCTACGACATCACCGACGGGCACAAGGCGGTCGAGGCGTTCCAGCGCCGCTGGCGACCGGAAAAGATCGACGGCCAGATCGACGGGCAGGTGCGCGCGATCCTGTTTCAGTTGCTGCTCGACCGCGACCGAGGAGCGACCCGCTGATATCCGGCTACTGGGCAGCGTCGGCACGAGGTGCTATCCCTCCATCAGGTCCGTACTCTCCCACGGTCCATGGAATTGCGATCTTCCGCCGGCACGCTTGGCGCGCCCGGTGAAGCAGTTTTTGGGAGTAGACGGCATGAAACGATTTTCCGCGTTGGCACTGGTGCCACTGGTTGCACTGCTGACGGCAAATGCACCGCCGACGGGCATGGCAACGCCGCAGACCGCAGCGGCCAATGCTGCTGTGGCGGAGCGGCTTCCGCTCGCCGACCAGGCCGACTTCGAAGATGCGTCGCGCGGGCTCCTCGCGCAGCTCGACCGCGATATCCTCAACCCGGATGGCTCGGTGGCGTGGAGCCTCGACGCGTTCGATTTCCTCGACGCCGAAGCGCCCGACACTGCCAATCCCTCGCTCTGGCGGCAGAGCCAGCTGACCGCGATCCACGGCCTGTTCGAAGTCGTCCCCGGCATCTACCAGCTGCGCGGCTACGACATCTCGGTGATGACGCTGATCGCGGGCAAGAGCGGGTGGATCGTGGTCGATCCGCTGCTGACCCCGGCCACCGCAAAAGCCGGACTGGACCTCGCCGACCGCACACTGGGTGGGCGCCCGGTGGTGGCGGTGATCTACACCCACAGCCATGGCGACCATTTCGGCGGCGTACTCGGCGTGACCAGCCGCGATGATCTCGCCAGCGGCAAGGTCAAGATCTACGCGCCGCAAGGCTTCATGGCCGAAACGGTCGGCGAAAGCGTGCTTGCGGGCACGGCGATGGGCCGCCGCGCACAATACCAATTCGGCAGCAAGGTGCCGACCGGGGCGCAAGGGGTGATCGGGGTCGGGCTCGGGCCGAAGCTCGCCAGCGGCCCGATCGGCCTGCTTCCCCCGACCCGCGAGTTGTCTGCCGACGGCGAGACGCTGGAGATCGACGGCATTACCTTCGAGTTCCTCGACACCGGGCAGACCGAAGCGCCGTCGGAGTTCGTGTTCTATCTGCCGCAATTCCGCGCGCTGCACACCGCCGAGGTGGTGACCCGCAATTTCCACAATGTGCTCACCCCGCGCGGCGCGCTCGTGCGCGACAGCCTGCAATGGAGCCGCAAGATCGACACCATGCTGACCCGTTTCGGCGAGCGGAGCGACGTCATGCTCGCCTCGCACCACTGGCCGAGCTGGGGGGCGGACGAGGTGCGGCAGAAGCTGCGCAACCAGCGCGATACCTATCGCTACACCCACGACCAGACGCTGCGGCTGGCCAACCGGGGGCATACGATGGACGAGATCGCCGAGATGATCGGCGAGCCCGATTTCGCCGCCAGCGATTTCGGCACGCGCGGTTACTACGGGACGTTCGAGCACAATTCGAAGGCGGTGTACCAGCGCTATTTCGGCTGGTGGAACGCGGTCCCGGCGGATTACGATCCGCTGCCCAAGGTCGAGGAGGGCAAGCGCTGGGTCGCTGTGTTGGGCGGGGCGGACAAGGCGCTGGCGCAGGGGCAGGCGGCGTTCGAGGCGGGCGACTATCGCTGGGCTGCGACGCTGCTGCAGAAGCTGGTCTTCGCCGATCCGGACAATGCGGAGGCGCGTGCATGGCTCGCTTCCACCTATGAACAGCTCGGCTTCCAGGCCGAAGGCGGAACCTGGCGCAACATCTACCTCTCCGGCGCGGAAGACCTGCGCAGCCCGCCCGACACCACGGCGCTGACCACAGTCACTACCGAGGTGCTCGCCGCGATCCCCACGCTCGACCTGTTCAATTCGCTCGCCGCAAGGTTCAACCCGGTGAAGATGCAGGGCAGCGAAGCGGTGCTGCAGTTCGATTTCACCGATACCGGCGAAGCAGTGACGGTCGACCTGCGCAAGAGCGTGCTGTTCCCGCGCGCGGGCAGGGCGGAGGGTGCAGCGGTGACGCTCACCATCGCGCGAGCGGATTTCAACCGCGTGCTGGCACAGCAGGTGGAGCTGCCGGCTCTGGTTCAGTCGGGAGCGGCGAAGCTGGAGGGCAATCCGCTCGCCTTGCTCACCATGTTCGCCGCGCTCGACCAGCCTGACCCGCTGTTCGAGATCGTCGAGCCCTGATGCCATGACGCATCGCAATGGAGCCGGATTTGCGCTCATCGAAATACCGGCGCAGAAGGTTTGTGAGTGTTTCGAGAGGGAGAACAAGCAATGATGCAGAGACTTGGCGCCGAGGCGTTCGGCACGTTCTGGCTGGTCTTCGGAGGTTGCGGGTCAGCCGTTCTGGCTGCCGCTTTTCCCGAATTGGGCATCGGCTTTGCAGGGGTAGCGTTGGCATTCGGCCTGACCGTGCTGACAATGGCCTATGCGGTGGGCGGCATATCGGGCGGGCATTTCAACCCTGCTGTTTCGTTGGGACTGGCGATTGCCAACCGGTTTTCGTGGCGCGATCTGTTGCCCTATTGGGGAGCGCAACTGCTCGGTTCGTTTTTCGCTGCCGGATGCCTGTTCGTGATTGCATCGGGCATGGACGGCTGGACCGCAGGCGGCTTTGCATCGAACGGCTTTGGCGACCTTTCGCCCGGCGGATACACGATGCAGGCGGCCTTGTTGATCGAGGTCATCCTGACTGCCGGATTCCTGGTGGTGATTCTCGGATCCACCTCCTCGAAGGTGCCGGGCGGATTCGCGCCGATTTCGATCGGACTGGCGCTCACGCTGATCCACCTGATCTCGATCCCGGTGACCAACACCTCGGTCAATCCGGCGCGTTCGACCAGCGTGGCGTTCTATGCCGAGACCGCTGCGGTCGGGCAGCTGTGGCTGTTCTGGGTGGCTCCGCTGGTTGGTGCGGCCATCGGCGCGGCGATCTGGCGCTATCTGCTCGCCCCGGGTGAGTCGCTCGAAAACATCGGCGGCGGTTGACACTTCGGGCCGGGGCCACTTTCCAAACGGTGCCACCCGCACTAGATGGATTGCGCCAGGGGGCCGGGCAGCCGCGCCGCGTAAGCGTCGAGGAAAGTCCGGGCTCCACGAAACAAGGGTGGCGGGTAACGCCCGCCGGCCCCGGACCCGGTCCGGGGTCAGGGAAAGTGCCACAGAGAGCAGACCGCCGATGATCCGGACCCAGTCCGGGAACAGGCAAGGGTGAAAGGGTGCGGCAAGAGCGCACCGGGGTTCCGGCAACGGCGCCCGCATGGCAAACCCCACCCGGAGCAAGGCCAAATAGGGGTCTCGCGCCAGAAATGGCAGTGGCGTTTCGCCGCGAGAGACCCGGGTTGGCTGCTTGAGCGCAGGGAGCGATCCCTCGCCTAGACGAATGGCTGCCCCCGCAGCGCTGGTCGCAAGATACCGGCTACGGGACAGAACCCGGCTTACAGGCCCCCTGGCATTTCCCTTCTTCTATTCATCTCGCGCCCATTTCGTGGCGGGTATCAGCCGGGTGCGCTATGGCGCGGCATTGGGAGGCACGGTGATATGGCAGCAGGTACGGTTCTGGCTCTGGTCCTTGCAGCATCGGCACCTGCCGCTCCCGTGGGCGACAGTACGCTCGAAGATGCGTTGGAGGCCTGCCCCGGGCTCGCATCGCCCGATGCGGTGATCGACGCCCGCAGCTTTACCAGCGTCGCCCAACTGGCCGCCGCGATCGAGACAAGGCGCGTGGGGCGGGTGGCGGTGGTCGGCGGCGATTTCAGCGACGGGGACATGCGCCCGCTCGCCAACCCCGGCAAGGTCGCCTGCTATATCGAGAGCGATCTGTCGCGCACCGACTGGCGGGGCGGTGAGGCAACCGGGACGCGGTTCATCGCGGCGAAGCTGACCGGCGCGCAAATGGCGCAGGCCGGGCTCGATGCAACCGTGTTCGAAGGCGTGGACCTGAGCGGGGCGGACCTTGCGGAGGCGTCCCTGACAGGCGCGCTGTGGCAGGGCGCGAACTGGACGAGCAATCTCGAAAACACCGTGTTCCGCAATGCGGTGATGGAGGACTTCCGGTTCCGCTGCGGAATCACCATGGACGAAAGCTGTGGCGGCAGCGGCGGGGCG
>JBGSPZ010000008.1:0-2494 GCA_041738375.1 Parerythrobacter sp.
GTACCAGACCAAGATTGCGGGTGCCGAGAAGGATGCGCAGGCGATGATGGATAACGCCCGGCGCGAAGCCGACGCCATCCTCGTGAAGGCCGAGGCCGACAGCAGCGCGATGGTCGAACGCCGCAAGAAGATGGCGGAAGACAAGATCGCCGCTGCCGAGCGTGAAGCGATCGCGGACGTCCGCGCGACCGCAGTGCTGGCCGCGACCAAGGCCAGCCGCAAGCTGATTGCCGAGAAGCACGACGCCGCGGCCGACAAGGCGCTGGCGGACGACGTTATCGCCGCGCTCTGACCGGGTGAGAATGCGAATAGGGAAGGGCGGTCCGATGGGGCCGCCCTTTTCGTGTCAGGGCACCAGTACCACTTTTCCGACAATCTCGCCCGCAACCATGGCGCCAAACGCCTCACGCCAGCGGGCGAGGGGCAGTGTGCGGTCGATATGGGGGGTGATCCGCTCTTCTGAGGCCAATCGGTCGATCGCCGCCGCTATCGCTGCTCCGCGCTGGGGGAAGCGCCGAGCATATTCGCCGGCCCGCACGCCTACAATCGAGAAACCCTTGATCAGCGGGATATTGACCGCAATCTCCGGGATGCGGCCGGCGACAAAGCCGATTACCTGCAACTGACCGCCAAACGCCACGCAGCGGGTGCTTTCGTCGAACACGTCGCCGCCTACCGGATCGAACACAATGTCGCACAGCTTGCCACCGGTGATCTCGGCCACCTGCTCGCGAAACCGCCCATGGTTGACGATCAGCGCATCGGGTTGGCACGCAGCGGCGATCCGATCGAGCTTGTCTTCGCGGTGCGAGGCGGCGATCACCTTTGCCCCCATGGCTTTGGCCAGGTCGCAGGCGGCAAGGCCCACCCCGCCGCTCGCTCCATGCACCAACACCCACTGGCCCGCCTCCAGCCGCCCGATCTCGACCAGCGCGGTGTAAGCGGTGTAATAGGCCGCCCCCATCGCCGCCGCCTGAGCGAAGTCGATGCCTCCCGGGATCGGCCTGAGATTTCGCGTGGGGAGGGCGGCCATCTCCGCCATTCCGCCGGTCTTGGCACCGCCCATGACCCGGTCGCCCGGTGCGAACCCGCTCTCGGCGTCTGCCTCGACCACCTCGCCGGCCAGTTCGAGGCCGAGCGTAAAGGGCACCTCCGGTTTGAACTGATATGCCCCGCGCGTCATCAGCAGGTCGGGATAGTTGAGCGAGGAAGCCCGCACGCGGACCAGCACCTCGCCGGGGCCGGGGCTTGGCGCAGGCAATTCGACCAGCGCGACGCCGGACAGGTCGTCGGAAAGATGCTCGACGCGCAGGGCTTTCATACGTTCAAAAGTTGTCCTTGCCCGCCCGCAAGGCAGCGAAGGTTTCGTGCGGGGCAGTGCCGCCCCAGCGGACCTGCATCTCCGGCGCGTCGGCGCGCAGGAAGGGGTTGGTGTCCAGTTCGCGCGCAAGCTGCGTCGGCACGGTCGGTTCGCCGCGAGAGCGCTTGGCATCTATCTCGGCGGCATAGGCCTGCAATGCGGTGTTGTCCGGGTCGGCATGGAGCGCGAACTTCGCGTTCGACTGGGTATATTCATGCGCGCAGTAGAGCGTGGTCTCGGGCGGCAGCGCCTTGATCCGTTCGAGACTCGACCAGAACTGCTCCGGCTGCCCTTCGAACATCCGCCCGCAGCCGAGCGCGAACACGCTGTCACCCACGAAGGCGATACCGGCATCGGGCAAGTGATAGGCAATGTGGCCGTTGGTATGGCCCGAAACGTCGATCACCTGCGCTTCGTGCTTGCCGATCATCACGGTATCGCCATGCGCGACCACCCGGTCGGGCTGGCTGAGCTTGGCAACTTCGGCGGGTGCGATCACCTCGCAACCCGTCGCCGCCTTGATCTCGGCGTTCCCGCCCGCGTGGTCGGGGTGCCAATGGGTGTTCCAGATATGGGTGATCCGCCAGCCCTTCGCCGCGGCCTGCCGCAGATACTCGCCCGCATCGGGCGTATCGATGCAGGCGGTCTCGCCGCTGGCGCTGTCGTGCAGGAGGTATCCGTAGTTGTCGGACAGACAGGGGAATTGGTGGATTTGCAGCATCGGGCCAGCTTAAGCTCCCCGGAGCAAAAGAAAAGGCCCGCCTCTCCGGTCGGAGGGCGGGCCTTTATCCCTTTTTGCAGGCCTGGAGGCCGAGGAGGTTACTCCTCGTTCTTCTTCAGCGCCGCGCCGAGAATGTCGCCGAGCGATGCGCCCGAGTCGGACGAACCGAACTGCTGCACGGCTTCCTTCTCTTCGGCGATCTGACGCGCCTTGATCGAGAAGTTCGGCTTCTTCGAACGGTCGAAGCCGATGACCATCGCGTCGATCTTGGCACCGACCTGGAAGCGGTCGGGGCGCTGTTCGTCGCGGTCGCGGCCGAGGTCGCTGCGCTTGATGAAGCCGGTTGCGCCATCGTCGCCGACCTGCACTTCGAGCCCGCCGTCGCGCACTTCGAGCACGGTCACGGTGACAAC
>JBGSPZ010000012.1:0-1832 GCA_041738375.1 Parerythrobacter sp.
ATGGCCTCGCCTGCCGGCAGCGCCGAAGCAGTCGGGGCCAGCCTGCTGTTCGCCTTTGCCGCGCTCGGCGCGATCGAGCACCTGTTTCTCGCCCTGCCCTTTCGTGACGGCATGCTGTGGGGCTGGGCCCTGCCGCGCCGCCACGCCCAACTGATTGCCAAAGAGGAAAAGTGACCATGGATTTCGATGCCTATTTCGCCGGGGAACTCGACGCGGTGCGGGAAGAAGGGCGCTACCGCGTATTCACCGAGATCGAGCGGCATCGCGGCCGTTTCCCGCACGCCACGCGCTATGTCGGAGATGACACCACGGCGGTGACCGTGTGGTGCTCGAACGACTACCTCGGCATGGGGCAGCATCCGGTGGTGATCGATGCGATGCACCGCGTGCTCGACGAATGCGGCGCAGGCGCAGGCGGCACACGCAACATCTCGGGCACCAACCATCACCATGTTCTGCTCGAACAGGAACTGGCCGACTTGCATGGCAAGGAATCGGCGCTGCTGTTCACCAGCGGCTATGTCTCGAACTGGGCGGGCCTCGGCACGCTGGCGGGCAAGATCCCCGGCTGCGTCGTGTTCTCCGATGCGCTCAACCATGCCTCGATGATCGAAGGCATCCGGCACAGCCGCGCGCCCTACAAAATCTGGCAGCACAACGACCCCGAGGACCTCGACCGCAAGCTGTCCGACTTCGGACCCGATGTGCCCAAGCTGGTCGCCTTCGAAAGCGTCTATTCGATGGACGGCGACATCGCACCGATCGCCGAAATTCTCGACGTGTGCGAGAAGCATGGCGCAATGAGCTATATCGACGAGGTCCACGCCGTCGGCCTCTACGGCCCGCGCGGCGGCGGGGTGGCCGAACGCGAAGGCCTGATGGACCGGATCACGGTGATCGAGGGCACGCTGGGCAAGGCGTTCGGCGTTATGGGCGGCTATATCGCGGCGTCCGCCGACCTGGTCGATTTCGTCCGCACCTTCGCAAGCGGATTCATCTTTTCGACCGCTTTGCCGCCTGCGGTCGCGGCAGGGGCGTGCGCCAGCATCAGGCACCTTAAGCAAAGCGAAACCGAACGCGAGATGCAGCAAGACCGGGTCGCCACCGTCAGGCGCAAGCTCGACATGCTGGGCATCCCGCATCTGCCCAATCCGAGCCACATCATCCCGGTGATGGTGTGCGATGCCAAGAAGTGCAAAATGATCAGCGACTGGCTGATGGACAACCACGGCATCTATGTGCAGCCGATCAATTACCCCACCGTTCCGCGCGGGACCGAGCGTTTGCGCATCACGCCATCGCCCGTCCACAGCGATGGCGATATCGACCGGCTGATCGAGGCGCTGAGCGACATCTGGTCGCAGTGCGAGCTCGCGCGCGGCGCGATCGCCGCCTGACCGCGTCGCCGCAAAAGGAAAGGGGCGCGACCGCAAGGCCGCGCCCCTTCACATTTGGAATGACCGTGGCTTACTTGCCGCCGGATTCGATATAGGCGATCACGTCGGCACGATCCTGCGCCTTGGGCAGCCCGGCAAACGCCATCTTGGTACCCGGGATGATACGCGCAGGCTTTTCCAGATACTGGAACAGCTTTTCCTTGGACCAGGTGATGCCGCTGTTCTTGTTGGCGTCCGAATAGGTGTAGCCTTCGACGGTGCCGGCGGCGCGGCCGATCAGCCCCGCCAGCGACGGCCCGACGCGGTTCTGGCCAGCTTCGAGCACATGGCATGTCTTGCACTGGAGGAAGACCTTCGCCCCGTTTTCGGCGTTCGGGGTAAGCGATGCGAGCGTGGTGCCGTCAGTCGTGTCGGTATTGTCGGCCGCCGGCGCTG
>JBGSPZ010000016.1:0-2347 GCA_041738375.1 Parerythrobacter sp.
CTCGACGGCAACCGGCCCGCGCAGACGCCGCGCTGGGCAGGCAGCGCGACGCTGAGCTATCGGCCCGGCGGTGGCATGGTGTTGGCCGCTACGCTTAGGCATATCGGCGCACAGTTCGAGGACGACCTCGAGACCGACGCCCTGCCCGCCGCTACCACCATCGATGCCTATGCCGAATTGCCGCTATCCGGCCCGTTCGCGCTGCTCATCCGCGGCGAGAACCTGGCCGACGAAACCATCGTCACGCGCAACCAGGGCGGATCGATCGATCTTGGCGCGCCGCGCACGGTCTGGGCAGGGGTCAAACTCCGGTACTGATCCGATCAGCGATAGTCGCGCGGTTTGAGGTCGTGGCGCGAAAGCTTGTCATAAAGCGTCTTGCGCGGAACGCTCAGCTTCGCCGCGACCCCATCGACATTGCCCTTTGCCCTGCGCAAGGCTTCGTCGAGCACCGTCCGTTCGAAAGCGGCAACGATCTCCGACAGCGTTCCTCGGTCGGGAGCGCGGGGAAAGCCGGAAGCAAGGTCCGACAGGCCGAGCGCGAAAGCGCGTGCGAAAGCCCGCAGTTCGCGCAAGTTCCCCGACCATTCGTGCGACAGGACATGCTGCCATACGGCCTGCCCGATATCGGGCGCACGCAATCCGAGCGTGCGCTCCTCTTCGATCACGAATTGCCGGAAGAGTTCGGGAATATCCTCGCGGCGGGCCGACAGCGGTGGCAACACGATGCGGACCGCTCCCATCCTTTGCTCGAAATCGAAGCCGGGGCCGCTCGAAATCGCGAGGATCGTCAAGTCGAGCTTGCGCGGGCGCTCGGCACCCTGCGGGTGGATGGTCCGGTTCTCAAGCAAGGACAGGAGGCGGGCCTCGATCGGGCCAGGAACGCCGCCAAGATCGTCGAGCAACAGCGTGCCGCCATTTGCGCGTTCGATCATGCCGGTGCGCGAGAGCCCGGCGGAAGGATCGCGGCCGAACAGCAGGAGCTCGGCATCATGATGCGCGATCATGGCGCGGTCGATTGTGACGAAGGGTCGCCGGGCGCGGGGACCGGTCTCGTGCAGCAACCGCGCCACGAAGCTCTTGCCCGTCCCCTCGGCCCCTTCGATCAGCGTATCGACATTCGAACCGGCGACAGCGGCAATGACACTGCGCAAGGTCTCGGCGGCTTGCGAGGAGCCGATAATCCGGCTCTCGCTGCGGGTATTGAGAGCGCTGCGTAACCGCCGGTTCTCGATCACCAGCGTGCGCTTCGCCGCTGCAGCGGCAACCGCGCGCAACAGCTGGGCGGTTGCATAGGGCTTGGTGAAGAAGTCCGCCGCCCCTTTCTTGAGCATTTCCACCGCCATCGGCACATCGCCGTGGCCGGTGGTAAAAATGACCGGGAGTTCGGCATCGATCTGCTGCAACCGCTCGAAGAAGGCGATCCCGTCGAGCCCCGGCAGGCGGACGTCGCTGACGACCACTCCGGAAAACTCCGCATCGAGAGCCGAAAGGGCTTGGCGCGCATCGCTGAACAGGGTGGCATCGTGACCTTCGAGCCGCATCGCCTGAAGCACGGCATTGCCAAGTGCTTCGTCGTCTTCGACCAGCAGGACTTGCAGCCGCGTCATGCCAGCGGCACCGCCATGACGAAGCAGGCACCGTCCTCACAGGGTTCGGCGGTCAGATCGCCGCCGAGGCTGCGCATGATGTCCTGCGAGATGACGAGCCCGAGCCCGAGCCCGTCTTCCTTGGTGGTAGCAAAGGGCTGGAACAGCGTTTCGCGTTGCTCCGCGTCGAGCCCCGGCCCGTTGTCGCGCACCGAGAGCAGGCATTTCTCGCCGTCGCGCGTGATCGACAGCGTGATCCTGCCATCGTCGCCCACCGCGTCGAGCGCGTTTTGAAGCAGGTTGACCAGCACCTGCTCGAGCCCGACGTGTTCGCCGCGGACGCGGATCGCAAGGTCTTCGCCTGGTGGCAGGACGACGCTCGCACCCGATAGCGCGATCCTGTCGCCGAGCAACAGCAGGGCACCCTCGACAACCTCGCGCAGCGCCACATCGCGTGGCTGCGAGGCACCCCGCCGGCTGAACCGCCGCAACTCGTCGGTGATCTTCCCGATCCGGTCGGTCAGCGAGACGATGGTGCCGAAATTCTCTTTCGCCGTTGCGGCGTCACCGGCCGAAAGCAGCTTGCCTCCATTCTCCGCAAGGACCCGCATTGCCGCCACCGGCTGGCGAATCTCGTGTCCGACACCTGCGGTCACCTGACCCAGCGTGGCGAGCCGGTTAGCCTGCTGCAACTGGTCGCGGAGCTTGGCTGTGCGTTCGGCCACCTCGGCCTCGGCTCTCGCCTCGCGCCGGCGCTG
>JBGSPZ010000018.1:0-2373 GCA_041738375.1 Parerythrobacter sp.
GATGGGGATCAGCTCGGCCCCGGCAGGAACGCGGGCCATCCGCAGCCGCCCCTCGTTGAGCCCGCCCTTGTCGGCATAATAGCGCTCGAGAATGGCGCGCGCAACGGGGTGGATCACCACCTCGACGCCGAGCGCGGCGGCCACCGCATCGACCGTGATATCGTCGTGCGTCGGGCCGATCCCGCCGGTGGTGAAGAGGTAGTCGTTCGCTTCGCGCAAGGCATTCACCGCCTCGACGATCCGCTCGATCACGTCGGGCACCACGCGCACCTCGGCCAGCCTTATGCCCTGCACCTGCAGCCAGCTCGCGACCTGCGCGATGTTCTTGTCATGCGTGCGGCCGGAGAGAATCTCGTCGCCGATAACGACCAGCCCGGCGGTGTAGATGCGTTCGCCCATGGTGTTCGGTTAGGGGAGGTCGGACAGAAGGGAAAGGTCCGAAAGCTACTCCGCCGCTTCGAGCTGTTCTTCCGGCAGCCGCGCGTTGTCGGATGACTTGCTGAACTCCAGCAAGCCGTCCTCCACCGGGCTGTCGCGCAGGACCTTGCGGTCGAACACATATTCCTGGTTGAGCCGCCATGGATAGCTGGTCGCGCTCTTGGGCATGATGTGTTTGCCGCGCTGGATGTAGCCGCTGGAGAAATCGAACAGGTCGTCTTCTTCCAGCCCGTGATCGGCGGGCAGCACCGGGGTGGCTGTATCGATGCCCTTTTCGGCCATCCGGTTGAGCACCCGGCAGACGAATTCGGAATTGATGTCCGCCCGCAGCGTCCAGCTGGCGTTGAGATAGCCGAACACCGCCGCAAGGTTGGGCAGGTTGGAGAACATGCAGCCTTTGTAATAGAACCGCTGGCTGAAATCGACCGGCGCGCCATCCTGGCTCACCGCGATCTTGCCGGCCAGCGCCAGTTTGAGCCCGGTGGCGGTCACGATGATGTCGGCGGCGATCACCTGCCCGGTGTCGAGTTCGATCCCGCCCTTGACGAAGCGCTTGATCCGGCCGGTCACGACATCGGCCTTGCCGCGCTTGATCGCGGTGAACAGGTCGTCGTCAGGCACCAGGCACAGCCGCTGGTCCCACGGATTGTAAGGCGGGGTGAAGGGGGCGAGGTCGAAATCTTCGCCCATCGATTTGCGGATGCGCTTGTGCAGCCCGTCCTTCACCTTCTGCGGCTTGTTGCGCGCCATCTTGAAGCCGAAATCCTGCATCTTGATGTTCTTCCACCGGGTGATCCGGTAGGCCATTTCCTCGGGCAGGATCTTGCGCAGGAAGTTCGCCAGCCGGTCTTTTGCCGGACGCGAGAACATCCATGTCGGGGTCCGCTGGAGCATGGTGACCTTGGCGGCCTTGTCCGCCATCGAGGGTACGATGGTGACCGCCGTCGCGCCCGAACCGATCACCACCACCTGCTTGCCCGTATAGTCGAGATCCTCGGGCCAGAACTGCGGGTGGACCACCTGCCCGTCGAAATCGGCGAATTCGAAGGCCGGATCGTAGGGCTCGTCGTAATCGTAGTAGCCCGATCCGAGGTAGAGGAAGTTGGCGGTCATCGCTGACTGCGATCCGTCCGCCTTCTCCATGATAACGTGCCAGCGCGCTTCGTCGCTGCGCCAGTCGGCGGAGACGACCTTGTGCTGGAAGTGGATGTGCTGCCGGATGCCGCGCTCGTCGACAATGCGGTCGAGGTAATCGAGAATTGCCGGGGCGTCGGCGATCGATTTTTCGTGCTTCCACGGCTCGAACACGAAGCCCAGCGTGTGCATGTCGCTGTCCGAGCGGATGCCGGGATAGCGGAACAGGTCCCAGGTCCCGCCCAGCTTTTCGCGCCGCTCGACGATCGCGTAGCTCCGTCCGGGGCAAAGCATTTCCATATGCGCGGCCATGCCGATGCCGGAAATGCCGGCACCGATAATCAGGACATCGAAATCGGGTGCGGTTGCGAGCATAGGGCCTCTCCTCTTGACGTTAGCGTAAACCATCAGGCGAGGAATGGCGAGTCCCGATGGCGAATTGAAACCTATCGGCTCGAGACGAGCGGTCGTTGCTCCGGCATGCCCATCGAAACCAGCAAGGGTTCGGCCTCCTGCCGCGCCTTGAACTCCGCCTTACTGCCCATCCCGCGCCAGTCGGCCAGCACCAGCGACTGCGCGACTGCGCCGCCCAGCGTGGTGCCGGGGCCGGTGACGATGAACAGGTCCGGCGCAAACTCGCGCGCTGCCACGCCAATCGCGCGGGTGAAGTCGTAGCTCTCGGTCACCTGGTGGCCGAGCGTGTAGTCCCACAGCGCCTGCGGCCCGCTCGCATGTGGCCACCAGATCGTGCCGCGCCCGTCGATCATCGGGATGGCGGGCTGACCGAACAGCGCAGGCGAC
>JBGSPZ010000046.1:0-2906 GCA_041738375.1 Parerythrobacter sp.
GGCAGCGCGCCAGGCGGGCCGCACGCTGCGAAACGCCCGGTCGCGCATCGGCAAATAGGATTTCGCATCACTGAGTTGGAAGCGGCGCGCGGGCTTGCCCGACGCGCCGTTTTCGCTATGTGCGCCGCTCGAACCTACCCCTAGAGCCGAGGCCCGTCGCAATGTCCGAAACTCCGCCCGTCCAGAAGCTGTATCTCGTTATGGGGGGGCGCGTGTCCGACCCGCGCTCGCACCATTTCCAGGATCCGGAAAGCATCCACGTGGTGGGCGTGTTCAGCGATTATGACAATGCGGTCGAGGCGTGGCGCGGCAATGCCCAACGCACGGTCGACGATGCCGAAATGAAGTATGTCGTTGTGCCGGTGCACGAGTTGCTGACACCCGACAGCTGACCATCGTTGCCGGCAAATGGCAAAGGGCGGCCTCGCCGGACCGCCCCCTCACCTTCCCTGCGGTTTGCAGCGACAAGGGTCAGGACCCTAAATGAACTCGATCTTTTCGATCAGATAGAACCTGTCGCCCGAAGGCACGGTCACCTCGACTTCCTCGTCGACCTTCTTGCCGATCAGCGCCTTCGCAATCGGCGAGTTGTAGGAGATGCGCCCCTTGTTCGCGTCGGCCTCGGTCTGACCGACGATCTGGTAGCGGATCGGCTTGTCATCCTCGTCGAGCAGAGTCACCGTCGCGCCGAACACGACCTTGTCGCCCGATAGCGTCGCGGGATCGATGATCTGCGCCCGGCTGACCTTGTCTTCCAAATCGGCGATCTGCGCTTCGACCTGGCCCTGGCGTTCTTTCGCCGCATGATATTCGGCGTTTTCCGACAGGTCGCCGTGCGCACGCGCTTCCTCGATCGCGTCTACGATCTTCGGACGTTCGGCCCGCAGCACCTTAAGGTCCGCCGTGAGCTTCTCGTAGCCCTCGGCAAGCATCGGCACCTTTTCCATAACACTAGTCTTCTTTCTCGTTGCCCCGCCTCGCGACAATTCGAGACCGTGCCGCTTCCTAGGATGCGGCCACAAGAGGGTCCGGTTGTCGGGAGGAATGTCTAATTCAGACTATAATAGTCCTGCATCGAGCGCACTTCAAGCTGGCTCGGTTCAACCGTGCGAATCGCCTCGGCGGCGGCGCGTGAGGCGGCAGCGGTGGTGTAGTAGGGGATCTTCATCTCCAGCGCGGTCGCGCGGATCGATTTCGAGTCGACCAGCGACTGCCAACCTTCGGTGGTGTTGAACACCAGATCGATCTCGCCATCGATCATCCGGTCGACGATGTTCGGCTGGCCTTCTGCGACCTTATTGACCCTCTCGACCGGCAGGCCCTGTTCGGCAAGATAGCGCTGCGTGCCGCCGGTGGCGACGATCTCGAAACCCATCTCGACCAGCGTTCGCACTGCGGGCACGATTGGCGCCTTGTCGCTCTCCTTGACCGAGACGAACACCCGCCCCTTGCGTGGCAGACTGGCACCGGCCCCCAATTGCGACTTGTAGAAAGCGGCAGGAAATTCGCGGTCGATCCCCATGACTTCGCCGGTCGAACGCATTTCGGGTGACAGCACCGGATCGGCACCGGGGAAGCGCGCGAAGGGGAACACCGCTTCCTTCACCGCCATATAGTCGAGGTCGCGCTTGAACGGGGGGAAGTCGGTGAGCTTCTCGCCCGCCATCACCCGAGCGGCGATCTTGACCACCGGCTGACCGATCGCCTTGGCGACGAAGGGTACCGTACGGCTGGCGCGCGGATTGACCTCGATCAGATAGACCTCGCCATCCTTGACCGCGAACTGGACGTTCATCAGGCCTACGACATCGAGCGCACGCGCCAGGACTTCGCCTTGCCGCTCCATTTCCTCGACGATCTCGGCGGGGAGCGAATAGGGGGGGATGGTGCAGGCGCTGTCGCCGGAGTGAACCCCCGCCTCCTCGATATGCTGCATCACACCGGCGATGCGCACTTCCTCACCATCGGAAACCACGTCGACATCGCACTCGATCGCATCGCGCAGATACTGGTCGACCAGCACCGGGCTGTCGCCCGAGACGTGGACCGCAGTCCTGAGGGAGTCGTCGAGCGGGGCCTCGCTGTCGACGCATTCCATCGCCCGTCCGCCGAGGACGTAGGACGGGCGCAGCAGCACCGGGTAACCGATCCGCTGCGCGACCGCCGCCGCCTCGTCGCGGCTGTAGGCGATGCCGTTCTCCGGCTGTTTGAGCCCGAGCTTGTTGACCAGCTTGGCGAAGCGTTCGCGATCTTCGGCGAGGTCGATCGCGTCGGGCGAGGTGCCGAGGATCGGGATCCCCGCATCCTCCAGCGCCTGCGCCAGCTTGAGCGGGGTCTGCCCGCCGAACTGGACGATCACACCCACAAGCTCGCCGCTACGCTGCTCGACCCGCAGGATCTCGAGCACGTCTTCCGCCGTCAGCGGCTCGAAATAGAGCCGGTCGGAGGTGTCGTAGTCCGTCGAAACGGTTTCCGGGTTGCAATTGACCATGATGGTCTCGAACCCGGCCTCCGCCAACGCGAAGCAGGCATGGACGCAGCAGTAGTCGAATTCAATGCCCTGCCCGATCCGGTTCGGCCCGCCGCCGAGGATCACGACCTTGCGCCGGTCGCTCGGATTGGCCTCGCATTCGGGGTCACCGAAGCTGGGCGCTTCATAGGTCGAGTACATATAGGGCGTGATCGCCTCGAACTCAGCGGCGCAGCTGTCGATCCGCTTGAACACAGGGAAAACGCCGAGCTTGTGCCGAAGGCTGCGCACTTCGGCGGCGCTGGTGGCGCCCGCCATCGCGACTAGCGCATCGTGGAGCAGGCCCGAACGCTTGGCCTGCGTTTCGCCCATGCCGCCCGCTACGCCGACTGATCGCACCGCAAGGGTGGCGAGCCGCCGGTCGGAAAAGCCCATC
>JBGSPZ010000127.1:0-2995 GCA_041738375.1 Parerythrobacter sp.
GATATCCTGCACCAGAAGGACGGAAAAGCTCGCCTCTCCGCCTTCGCTGCGAAGCAGGTTCTTCTCGTTGAGGGTCTGCACAATGATTGCGGTCGAAGACAGCGCGAGCACCATGCCGATCGCCAGTGCGGTTTGCCACGCATTGCCGTTGATCAACGAGATGCCGGTGATCGCAGAGGTCGTCAGCAGCACCTGCCCGACGCCGAGGCCGAGCAGCTTGCCGCGCATGTCCCACAGCCGCTTCGGCTCAAGCTCCAGCCCGACGATGAACAGCATCATCACCACGCCGAACTCGGCGAAGACCTGCAGCGCCTCGACATCGACCCGCAGCGCGCCGAGCAGCGGGCTGATCGCCATGCCCGCCAGCAGATAGCCGAGCACCGATCCCAAGCTGAACCGGCTCGCCAAGGGCACCGCGACGACCCCCGCGACGAGGATCAGGAATGCGAGTGTCAGGAAACCGGTCAACTCGCCCTCCCCCTGTTAGCGACGCGGTTCAGATATGCAGCGCGCGTCCGTATGCAGCAAGCACGCTCTCGTGCATGCTCTCGCTGATCGTCGGATGCGGGAAGACGGTCTGCATCAGTTCCGCTTCGGTCGTCTCGAGCGTCTTGCCGACGACGAAGCCCTGGATCATCTCGGTCACCTCCGCGCCGACCATATGCGCGCCGAGCAGCTCGCCGGTCTTCGCGTCGAACACCGTCTTCACGAAGCCCTCTGCCTCGCCCAGCGCGATGGCCTTGCCGTTGCCAATGAAGGGGAATGTGCCCGCCTTCACCTCGTGGCCCAATTCCTTCGCCTTGGCCTCGGTCAGGCCGACGCTGGCAATCTGCGGGTGGCAATAGGTGCAGCCGGGGATGTTGCCGCGGTCGAGCGGATGCGGGTGGACATCCTTGTTGCCCAGTTCCTTGGCGATCGCCTCGGCAGTAGTGACGCCCTCATGGCTCGCCTTGTGCGCCAGCCAGGGACCGGGGGTGCAGTCGCCGATCGCCCACAGCCCCTTCGACTTGGTGCGGCCGTAGGGGTCGATCAGGATGAAGCCACGGTCCATCTCGGCCAGCTTTTCGATGCCGATGTTCTCGGTGTTCGGCACGATCCCGATGGCGGTGATGCAATGGGTGAATTCGGTCTCTGAAACCTTCCCGTCCCTCGCCTTGATCTTCGCTGTCACGCCCTTGTCGGAAACCTTGATGTCTTCCACGCCCGCGCCGGTCATGATCGTCATGCCCTGCTTGGTGAGCGACTTTTCGAGGAAGGCGGAAATGTCTGCGTCCTCCACCGGCACGATCCGGTCGAGCATTTCGACCACGGTCACCTCGCAGCCCATATCGTTGTAGAAGCTCGCGAACTCGATCCCGATCGCGCCACTGCCGATCACCAGCAGCTTCTTCGGCATCTCGGGCGGCGTCATCGCATGGCGATAGGTCCACACGCGCTTGCCGTCGGCCTTGGCGAAGGGCAAGTCGCGCGCACGGGCACCGGTGGCGACGATCACGTGACTGGCGGTGAGCTTCTCTTCGCCTTTCTCGCCCTTCACAGTGAGCGATGTCGGGCCGGTCAGCGTGCCCTCGCCCATATGCACCGCGATCTTGTTCTTCTTCATCAGGTGGGTGACGCCCTGGTTGAGCTGCTTCGCCACCCCGCGGCTGCGCTTCACCACCGCCTCAAGATCGGCCTCGATGGTCCCGGCGATCTTGAGCCCGTAATCCTTGGCGTGCTGCGCGTAGTGCAGGATCTCCGCCGAACGCAGTAGCGCCTTGGTCGGGATGCAACCCCAGTTGAGGCAGATCCCGCCGAGCAGCTCGCGCTCGACGATCGCGGTCTTGAGCCCCAGCTGCGCGCAGCGAATCGCTGCGACGTATCCGCCAGGTCCTGAGCCGAGAACGATGACGTCGTATTGGGTGTCAGCCATGATGTGCCTGTCTGTCGGAATGGGATCTGGGGTCTAAACTGCACACTGAACGCGCTGTTTGCAGATGCTCGGAAAGTGCAACTCTGCGCTCGGCGGAGCGGGTGGGAACGGGGAAAATTGTGTCACCTTCCGCGCGCCTTGCGTGAAAAGAGTAATCGGTCGCAGGAGAACGCGTGTCGGACGAAGGATACAGGTGGCTGGACATGCCATGCACCATGCCACACCCGGCCGCTTGTAGGACAGCGCTCATCGCGTGCGCAGCCCTTCGGACTTGACCGCGCGCGGGCGGCCCTCGTCGTCGAGCAGGACGAACTTGAAGGTGCCGCTGGCGACCTTGCGGGTCGCCTCGCCGTGCCGTTCGCGCGCGATGCCTTCGGCGAGGATGGTGAGCGAGGTCTGCCCGGTCCCGGCGATGCTGCAATAGACCGACAGCTCGTCCCCCACCGCCATCGCGCCGGGAAAGGCGAAATCGGTAGCCGAGACGACCACCGCCTTGCCCTCCCCCTCGCGGCTCGCCAGCGCGCCAGCGCCGAGCGCCATCTGGCTCATCAACCACCCGCCGAACACCCCGCCATAGGGGTTGAGGTCGGTCGGCATCGCGGTGACGCGGATCTGGGGCGGGCGGTCAGGCATAGACACTAACGAAAACGATCAAGGAAGCTGGATAAGCAAGAAGGGCCGCCAGACAAATCCACACAACAGTCGGCTTCAGCGAGCGCTCGGCGATCCATGCAAGCAAGAGAGGTCCGAAGACGGCAGCAAGGCCCACAAACAAGGCTACCGGCCACCAGAGCGGGTCCGAAAATCTAGGGTCAGCGTGCAACCACATTCCCTGGATCAGAACAATAGCCGCAAAAACCAATCCACCGATGAATTCGATCGCACCGAGTCCAATGGAGGCGTGTTTTGCTAGCTTTGGTTCGTTGCTCAAACCACCAGCCCCATCGGGTTCTCCACCAGCTGCTGGAACGCCTGCATCAGTGCCGCACCGTCGGCGCCGTCGATGGCGCGATGGTCGAAGCTGCCGGTGGCGCTCATCACGGTGGCGACGCCGAGCGCGCCGTCGATCACCCACGGGCGCTG
>JBGSPZ010000131.1:0-10798 GCA_041738375.1 Parerythrobacter sp.
CATGGGCCGCCCGGTGGTCACCACCGACGTGCCCGGCTGCCGGGCCGTGGTGGATGACGGGCAATCCGGCCTGCTGTGCGAGGTGCGCAGCGCCGCCAGCCTTGCCGATAGTTTCCGCCGCTTCTCCGCGCTTTCGTCCGAAGAACGCCAGGCGATGGGCGATGCCGGGCGTACCAAGATGGAGGCGGAATACGACGTCTCGATCGTTATCGACCGCTATCGCCAAGCCATCGCGGAGCTTGTCCCGACCTCCCCCCGCGTCTAGCGCGCCCGAAACCGCCAACGGAGCTTTCGACATGTCCGGCGACATCCTCATCGTCATTCCAGCGCGCTACGCCTCGCAGCGCTATCCCGGCAAGCCGCTCGCCGAATTGCGCGGGGCGGACGGCGAGGCCAAGACTCTGATCCGGCGCAGCTGGGAAGCGGCGCAGCGCGTGCCCTCGGCCACCCGCGTCGTGGTTGCCTCGGACAGCGACCAGATCCTCGATGCAGCGCGCCACTTCGGGGCCGAGGCGGTCTTCACCTCATCCGATTGCCGCAACGGCACCGAACGCTGCGCGGAGCTGCTGGACACGCTCGACAGCGAGCCCGAAATCGTCGTCAATCTGCAGGGCGACGCACCGCTGATCCCCGACTGGTTCGTCGAGGACCTGATCGGCGCGATGCGCGCCGATCCTTCGGTCGATGTCGCGACACCGGTGGTCCGTTGCAGTCGCACCCTCTACGACAAGCTGGTCGCGGACGAGAAGCTCGGCATCGTCGGCGGCACTTTCGCGGCGGTTTCCGGCGCGGGCAATGCACACTACTTCTCCAAGCGGATCATCCCGCATTTCGATGTCGCGAAGGCCGAAGATGCGGCGCTTCCCGTGCTGCTGCATATCGGCCTCTACGCCTATCGCCCCGCGGCGCTGCGGCGCTACATGGCCCACCCGCCCACTGCGCTCGAGCAGCTCGAGGGGCTGGAGCAGCTGCGCTTCCTCGATCTCGGCGCAGCGATCCGCGTCGTCGAGGTGCGCCAGCCCGAGTGGGAGATCTGGGAACTCAACAACCCTAGCGACATCCCGCATATCGAGGCGTCGCTGCAGGTCATGGGCGTGGAGTGACGCGGGCGCACAGCGCGCTTTGCATTGTCACATTTTTGTCCTAAGCCGCCGCTATCCGCCGTCCGGACGGCGCGGGAATGGTGGAGTTCCCGGCAATGCGTTCAAAACGCAAGATATTATGAAAGTTTGAATTATGCAGCTTTGCGGCAAGCCGATTGGTCTCGACCAGCCATTTTTCCTGATCGCCGGACCCTGCGTGATCGAATCGGAAGACATGGCCCTGCGCACCTCCGAAGCGATCAAGGGCATCGCCGATGAGCTCGGCATCCACTTCATCTACAAGAGCAGCTTCGACAAGGCGAACCGGACCTCGGGCAAGAGCTTTCGCGGACCAGGCCTCGACGAAGGGCTCGAAATCCTCGCCAAGGTCAAGCGCGAAGTCGGCGTGCCGGTGCTGACCGACGTGCATGAGAAGGAACAGGTCGCTGCGGTCGCCCAGGTGGTCGATGTGATGCAGACCCCCGCCTTCCTTGCGCGGCAGACCGACTTCATCAGCACGGTCGCGGCCGCCGGAATCCCGGTCAATATCAAGAAGGCGCAGTTTATGGCGCCCGGTGACATGGTCAATGTGGTCGACAAGGCCGTCACCGCCGCCAAGGAAGCCGGGCATGACGGCGACAATGTGATGGTGTGCGAGCGCGGGGCGAGTTTTGGCTACCAGAACCTCGTTTCCGACATGCGCAGTCTCGCCATCATGCGCGAGACCGGGCGGCCGGTGGTGTTCGATGCGACCCACTCGGTGCAATTGCCCGGCGGGCAGGGGCAGAGTTCGGGGGGCCAGCGGGAATTCGTGCCGGTTCTGGCGCGTGCGGCGGTCGGCGTCGGCGTTTCCGGCCTGTTCATGGAAACTCACCCCGATCCGGCGAATGCCATGTCCGACGGGCCGAACGCGGTCCCGCTCGATCGGCTCAGGGACCTGCTGGCCCAGCTCAAGCGGATCGACGAAGTGGTGAAGTCTCAGCCGTTCCTTGAGCAGGATTTTGCCTGATTGCAGCTTCGGCTGGCGTCGGACGGACCAATTGGGCTACGATTGGGTAGTGCAGCGTAGAGGTTGCCGCCTGAGCGGTCGGGGATATTGTCCATGCTGATGCAGCAAATGGAAACGCGGGCCCTCCAGCGAACCCATCCGCTTAGCTCCCAGGCGGTGCAGCTGTTGTGTTACCTGCTGCTCGGCACGGCCTTGCCGACCGGGCTGTGGTTGCTCGGACGAAGCGAGCTGATCGATGAGCCCTATGTAGTCAGTACGCTGGCAATCGCGACGAGCGCATCGATCGCCGTATGGTACATCCTTTCGCGACTGCGCCAATATGCCAAGGCGCGATTGCTCTCCTATGTGGTCCCGGTCGATTTGCTGGCCTTTGCCGCAGGCGCGACGTTGATCGGCGTGCTCCGCCTGCCGTATTCGATCGGCCTGTTCGGAAGCTGCCTGATCGCGACGACGATCGTCAGCTACGTTCTCACCGCCATCACCCGTTTGGGCAACAAGCAGCTATATATCGTGCCGGGTGGGCGGGTGAACGAGATGCGGCCGCGCCCCGAGCATGTCGCGATCGCCTCTATCGACCAGTTTGAGGGCCTGGTCTCGCGCAGCGATGTCAGCGGATCGGTTATCGGCGATCTCCATTTCGACCATCCGCCGGAGTGGGAGCGGCTGTTTGCCAAGGCTGCGCTGCGCGGCATCCCGGTCTACCATTACCGCCAGATCCTCGAGCTCGAAACCGGGCAGGTGCGGATCGACCGGCTGAGCGAGAATGTGCTCGGTTCGCTGATCCCCAACCTGCCCTACATGGCGGCCAAGCGTGCGTTCGATATCCTCGCCACCCTGTTGCTTGCGCCGATCCTGCTCATCGTGATGGCGGGAATCGCGATCGTTATCCGGCTCGATTCAAGGGGACCGGTGCTGTTCGTCCAGGATCGCATGGGTTTTCGCGGCGAAGTCTTCCGCATGGTGAAATTCCGGACCATGCGCGAGCGCACGGTTGCCGAATCGGTGGCTGCTCTGCGCAATGATGCCATGACCAAGGATGACGACGACCGGATCACCCGCGTCGGGCGATTCCTGCGCAAGGTCCGGCTCGACGAACTGCCGCAGGCATGGAACATCCTGCTTGGCGAGATGAGCTGGATCGGCCCGCGTCCCGAGGCGATCAGCCTGTCCGAATGGTACGAGACCGAAATTCCCTTCTATTCCTATCGCCACATCGTCCGGCCCGGACTGACCGGCTGGGCCCAAGTCAACCAGGGCCACGTGACCGGTGTCGACACCGCGACAGACAAGCTGCGTTACGATTTCTACTATGTGAAGAACATCTCGCTCTGGCTCGATGTGCTGATCGCCCTCAAGACATTGCGGGTCGTCGCTGGCGGGTTCGGCGCGCGCTAACCGAAGAGGCACTCCCCCATGCGCAAGGTATTCGTCACCGGCACCGCCGGTTTCATCGGGTTTCATCTCGCCAGGCTCCTGTTAAAGGAGGGCTTCGAGGTGGTCGGCTTCGACGGGATGACCGACTACTACGATGTGCGCATCAAGGAGCGGCGGCACCAGATGCTGCTGCAGAACCAGCATTTCAGCGCCCATGTCGGCATGCTGGAGGATTTCGAAAAGCTTCACGCACTGATGCTGGCGGAGAAGCCCGACGTCATCGTCCACCTCGCCGCTCAGGCAGGGGTCCGCTACAGCCTCGAGAATCCGCGCGCCTATCTCGATGCCAATATCGTCGGCACTTTCAACGTGATAGAATGCGCGCGCGAACTGGCGGTCGATCACTTGTTGATGGCCTCGACCAGCAGTGTCTACGGCGCCAACGACGAAATGCCGTTCGACGAGCTCGAGCGGGTCGAGACCCCGATGACCTTCTATGCCGCGACCAAGAAGGCCAACGAATCGATGGGCCACAGCTACGCCCATCTGTGGAACTTGCCGACCACCATGTTCCGCTTCTTCACCGTCTACGGACCATGGGGCCGCCCGGACATGGCGCTGTTCAAATTCACCAAGGGCATCCTCGAAGGCACCCCGATCGACATCTACAATCACGGCGAAATGTACCGCGACTTTACCTATGTGACCGACCTGGTGCGCGGCATCCGCCTGCTGATCGATGCCGCACCGGTGCGGCCCGCGAGCAAGGACGAGATCGAGCCGGGTGACAGCCTGTCACCGGTTGCGCCCTTCCGGGTGGTCAACATCGGCAACAGCGACAAGATCAAGCTGCTCGCCTTCATCGAGGCGATCGAGCAGGAATGCGGGGTCGAGGCGCAGCGCAACTACATGGCGATGCAGAAGGGCGACGTGCCCGCGACCTGGGCCAATGCCGATCTCCTGAAGCAACTTACCGGCTACCAGCCGCAGACCGATTATCGCGAGGGCATCCGCCAGTTCGTCGCGTGGTACCGCGAATATTACGACGTCTGATCAGCTGGCGAGGCGGAGGCCCGGCTTGCTGCCTGCCTCGATGCTCGCATCCGGCCAGATTCCGCGTGTGTCATAAACCAGCGCCCCTGCGCGCTCCTCGCTCGGCACGACCTTGAACACGTCATGGTCGACCAGCACGATCAGGATGCCGCAGTTTTCGAGCGCGTGGTCGAGATCGATAAGCTCCGCACCGGTATCCTTGAACTCGACCGGCAGCTCGCCCGCATAGGGTTCGACGATCGAGATCTGCGCGCCGAACTTGCGCGCGAGGCGCGAGGCGACGAAACGCGCCGGGCTTTCGCGGAAATCGTCGATATTGGCCTTGAACGCGAGACCAAGGCACGCAACCGGAACGCCCGGATTGTCGGCGATCAGCTTTTCCGCGCGCGCGACGACGTGGTGCATCTTCGCATCGTTCACTTCACGCCCGGTCCTGATCAGCGGTGACTGCTCGGGCGCGCCGTTGATGATGAACCAGGGGTCGACCGCGATGCAATGCCCGCCCACTCCGGGTCCGGGCTGCAGGATGTTCACACGGGGGTGGCGGTTTGCGAGGCGGATCACTTCCCACACGTCGAGGCCCATATGGTCGGCGATGATCGACAGCTCGTTGGCAAAGGCAATGTTCACGTCGCGGTAGGCATTCTCGACCAGCTTGGTCATTTCGGCCGACTTTGCATCGGTGGTGACGCAGGTGCCGCGCACGAAGCGCTTGTAGAAGGCCAGTGCCTTGCGCGCGCAGCGCGGGGTGATGCCGCCGATCGAACGGTCGTTGTGCGTCAGTTCCTCGAGGATCTTTCCGGGCAGCACGCGTTCGGGGCAATAGGCGATCGAGACGTCCGGGGTCTCGCCGGTCAGCCCCGGTAGCTTGAGGCCGGGGCGCAGGCCCGCAATCAGGTCGCGCATCTGCTCGGTCGTGCCGACCGGCGAGGTCGATTCGAGGATGATGCAGTCGCCCTTCTTGAGCACGCCCGCGACTTCGGTCGCAGCAGCCATGACGTAAGACACGTCGGGCGTGTGGTTGCCGTCATGCGCAAACGGGGTCGGCACCGCGATCACGAACACGTCGGCGGGCACGATCTGGGTCGATGCCCTGAGCATCCCGCGCTGCACCACGCCGCGCACCAATCCGTCGAGATCGACTTCCTCGATATGGATTTCGCCGCGGTTGATCGTTTCGACGACATGTTGCGACACATCGATCCCGGTCACCGGGCAATTGGCCCGCGCAATGATCGCCGCCGTCGGGAGCCCGATATAGCCGAGACCGATCACGCACACTTGGGGTTTGGTATCGCCGCGCATGGAATTCCTGCCGTTTGCTTTCGGCAGCCACCTCTAAGCGGCAGTGGTAAACATAGCGGTAAGATCGACCTTATGAGGCGAGCAATTCCACGATCCGCTGGGTCGCCTTGCCGTCGCCGAAGGGATTGTGCGCTAGAGCCATCGCGGCATAGGCTCCTTCGTCGTCGAGCAAGCGGGTCGCCTCGGCGACGATGCGATCCGCGTCGGTGCCCACAAGTCTCGCTGTGCCTGCTGCCACGCCTTCGGGCCGTTCGGTGGTCTCGCGCATGACCAGAACCGGCTTGCCAAGCGCTGGTGCCTCCTCCTGCACTCCGCCGCTGTCGGTCAGCATCAGGGTGCAGATATCCAGCAATCGCGCAAAGTGCGGATAATCGAGCGGTTCGATCAGGGCGACATTGTCGAGCCCGGCAAGCTCTCCGCTCATCACCTTGCGAACGTTGGGGTTGAGATGGACGGGAAAGATCATCGCCACATCGTCGCGCGCGGCCAATCGCCGGATCGCTTCGGCGATTCCTTCCATCCCACCGCCGAAATTCTCTCGCCGGTGGCTGGTGACCCCGATGATCCGCTTGCTGGCAAAGCGCTGCTCGAGCGGCGCAAGATCGCCCGCCAAATGCGGCTCGCAGGCGATCCTGGCGGTAATCCAGTGCAGCGCATCGATCACGCTATTGCCGGTAACATGGATGCTCGCAGGGTCGATGTTCTCGCGCCTGAGCGCATCGGCAGCAGTTTCGGTCGGCGCGAAATGCAGCGCGGCGAAACTGCCGATGACCTTGCGATTGACCTCTTCGGGCCAGGGATGATGGATATTGCCGCTGCGCAGCCCGGCTTCGACATGGGCGACCGGAATCTTGCGGTAATAGGCCGCAAGTGCTCCGCACATCGCGGTGGCGGTGTCGCCCTGCACCACGACCCAGTCGGGCTTCTCCCGATCCATCACCGCGCCGAGTCCGGTCAGCAGCCGCGCGGTCAGCGCATCGAGCGACTGGTCCGGCTGCATGACGTCGAGATCGTGGTGCGGCGCAATTCCGGCGATTTCCAGCACCTGATCGAGCATGCCGCGGTGCTGGCCGGAAACGCAAATGCGCGACTCGAAGCGCGGGTCCGCGTCGAGCGCATGGCACAGCGGGAACAGCTTGATGGCTTCGGGGCGGGTGCCGAAGACGGTGAGGATCTTGCGGGTCGACATGGCCGAACCCCTAGCGCAACGAAGTTAAGGACGCGTTTGCTACCACTGCGCCCGGAGGCCTTGTTTCAGTTGACGCCCGTCTGCGGGGTGCCGGTCTCGGGCGTCGGCAGCGCATCTGTCTGCTCGTCGGGGAGTTCGGCCTCGCGTTCCCGTGCAAGCCGCTCCATGTATTCGCGTTCGATCTGCTCTACCCGCGCCTGTTCCTCGGCTGCCGATTGGTCGATCTGGGCCAGCCGGTCGGCGCGTGCGGCGGCGATAAGATCGCTGAAGCGCACCTGGTCGCCAGTCCGCTTCTCGCCATAGGCCCGATTGATCAGATCCTGCGTGCAGCCAAGAAACCCGCCCGCACCGGCGGTCGAACACGACAGCGTCCCGAACCGGCCGATCAGCTCAAGCGATTCGACCCGCTGTGCCCATGCGGTGTTGGCGAGGTCTTCGCTGAACCGCAGGCTTTCCGGGATGCGGTAGCGTTCGTTCTCGTCCAGCCGGGCAACGACGACGATCTCCTTGCCGCCGCAATCGGAGGGCACGTCGTCACCGTAAACGATGACCATGCACACGTCGTCGTCGACCACTTCGGTCGTGCCCTGCGCCCAGGCGGGGGAGGAGAAGGAGGCGAGTGCGGCAAGGGTTGCTGCGGCGAGAAGCGGTTTCATGAAAGTTTCCATCCGGTTTTGCATCGCGGGCGAGACAATCGCCGTCCCGCCGTGAACTCTATATGAAGCGCGCCGCAGCGCAAAACGGTTCCGCAGCCCTCACACGCGCTCGGCGAGGCGGATCGCCACGCGGCAGCCCAGCCGGATTGCGCCCGACAGCAGCGGATAGGCCGGGGCTTTCTCCGCTCCGGCAGCAAGCGCCGCATCGCGATGCTCGCGCTCGTCCTCGCGGAATTCCTCGATCATCGTGGCAAGTTCCGCGTCGGTGCCGTCTTCCGCAAGTTCGTCGAGCTGGGCGGAATAGTGCCGGTCTATTTCCTCCTCGACCGCGGCGGTGCAGGCCATGGCGGCCTCGGGACCCAGCAGGGCCGTTCCGGCACCAAGGGCAAACCCAGCGACCGACCACAGGGGCTGCAAGGCTGTAGGCCGGACGCCCCGCCGCGCCATCAGCGCATCGAATTTGGTACGGTGAGCCTTTTCCTGTTCGGCCATATGCGCAATTTCGGCCGACATCGGGTGCCGGTTGCCCATGACCGCCAGCTGACCGGCATAAATCCGCGTCGCACCGAATTCTCCGGCCTGGTCGACCCGGATCATGCGGGCGGTATCGAGCTTGCCATGGAAGTGGCGCGTCACGGTGTTTTCCTCTTTGCCAGAAGGGCCAGAATAGCAATGCCCGCCAATGTCGACAGGATAAAATTCCACCCTGCCAGACTGACCCCGAACATATCCCAAGGTGCCTGATCACAGCGGGTCAGCGGCGCATCGAACACCGCTTTCAGAGGATCGCCACCGTCAACGCCGCCGACCAGCGCGCAGTCGGTGATTCCCTGCCACCAGCCGTATTCGACCCCTGCGTGGAAGCCGCCGATCGCACCGGAAACGAGAATCGAGAGCGCGGCGAGCGCAAGCCACAGCCGCGCGGGTCGAGCAAACACTGCCAACACGGCAAGGCCGAGCGCGGCGAAGTGCGGATAGCGCTGCCACCAGCACATTTCGCACGGATAGAGCCCGAAGCCGTATTGCGATACGTAGGCCCCGCCCAACAGCAGCAAGGGCACCGCGAGTGCGAGGGGCTGTGCAGCCCGCATCGATGCGCTATCGGTCATCCTGCCGAACTAGGGTCCTCAGTTCCGTCGCGCAACCGTGTTCGGTGCGGTGCGACGCAGCGTCTGCAGCGCATAATGCAGTTGGTAATCCTCGATCCCCTGCGCCTTGACCTGATCGGCGGTAAGCGTGAAGCGCGGATCCTCGCGCTTGTCGCGTTCGAGCTCTTCATCCTTGAGCGCAGCCTCATTGATCAGGTGACCGCGCAGGTCGCTTTCGCGCAGCTGGAACTTGGCGCGTTTCGCCAGATCGGGATCGGACAGCTGCGGCACTCGGATGTCGGGCTTGATCCCGCCCTCCTGCACCGAGTGCCCTGAGGGGGTGTAGTACCGCGCCGTCGTCAGCTTGAGCGCACTGGTATTGTCGAGAATCAGCAGCGACTGGACGCTGCCCTTGCCGAAGCTCGTTTCCCCCATGACTACAGCCCGGCGGTGATCCTGTAGCGCCCCGGCAACGATCTCGGATGCCGAGGCCGATCCGGCGTCGATCAACACCACCATCGGGATGCCTTCCGCGATCTGGCCGCGGAATGCGGTTTCCGCATCGTAATAGATCGTCTCGCCCCTTGCGCGGCCGCGTTGCGAGACGCTGCGGCCCTTGTCGAGGAACAAGTCCGACATGGCGACCGCCTCGTCGAGCGAGCCGCCCGGGTTCGAGCGCAAATCGAGCACCAGCCCGTTGATCCGGCCCGATGCCCCGCGCTGCATTTCCTGCCATGCGGCAAACACGTCCGCGCCGACATCGCGCGAGAACTCGTTCACCGTAATGATGCCGATGTTTCCCTCGGCGACTTCGTGGGTCACCGGTTCGAGATCGATCACCCCGCGCGTGACGGTGACATCGAATGGCTCGTCGCGCCCCGAGCGGAAGATAGTCAGGCGGATCGATGTTCCGGCCGCGCCGCGCATCTTGCTGACAGCCTCATCCAGATCGCCGCCGTAGATCAGATTGCCGTCGAGATGGGTGATGAAATCCCCCGCCTTGAGTCCCGCCTCTTCCGCCGGGCTGCCGCGGAACGGTGAGATGATCTTGACCGCGCCGTCTTCCATCACCACCGACAGGCCAAGCCCCGAATAATTCCCGTCGATCATCGTCTCGAGCCGCTGGAGATCGCCGCCGTCTAGATAGGCCGAATGCGGATCGAGCGACGCGAGCATGCCGTCGATCGCGCCCCGGATCAGTTTCTCGTCCTCGACCGGCTCGACATAACTCGACTTGATCCGCTGGTAGGTCGCGAAGAGCTTGGAGAATTCGGGCCCGACCCGGCCATCGACCTGGGCAATCCCGGCGGTAGTGGCCGGAATGAGTGCGACCGCCGTAACCAGAGCGGCGGAACGGACAAGTTCGGCAAGTTTCATCGATTCAGCCTCTCAATCTGCGCACAGCCTATCGCCTGCGCGGGCTGAACGCCAGATGATGAATGATGCTTCGTCCCGATCCGGATCGGTCGTCGGTCGAATTCTGAACGCGGTTCGCCGGTTCAGCGGATCAGGCCGAGCGGATTGACCGGCTTTCCGCCACGCCGCACTTCGAGCGTAATGCGCGGTCGGTCGATACCCGCAATCCCGAGCGGTGCGCCGGAAACCAGCTGGTCGCCGACGGCAACGTCGGTCCGGGCAAGCCCGGTTACGAGGCTGGTCAGGCCCCCTTCATGTTCGATGATGACAATGCGGTCGTAACCCCGATAAGGCCCGGCGAAGGCGACGCGTCCGGCGGCAGGAGCGATCACCTGTGCCCCGTTGCGTGGAGCAAGCGTCAGGCCAGTGCTGCGTACCCCGCTGCTGCCCTGCTCGCCAAACCCGGCGACGGTGCTGCCGGATACGGGAAGCTGGAAAGCGATCCGCGCAGTGCGCGATACGCTGGTGTTGGTAGCAGTGGGCGTAACGGCAGCGGCATTGCCAGGGTCGCCGGGCCGCATCACCGGGCCGGGCAAACCCGCCAATTCCTTGCGCAAGCTTCCGGCTTCGTCGAGACGTTCGACCAGTGCATCGAGATCGCGCGCTTCCTCGGCCAGCGCCAGCGC
>JBGSPZ010000166.1:0-3547 GCA_041738375.1 Parerythrobacter sp.
ACCTCGAGCGCATCCGAACTGCCGCGCTGGAAGGCAAGCGCGCGGGGAATGGCGCTGCGCACCACGGTGCCCTTGCGCGCTTCGGCGCCGGTCCACTCGATCATCAGGATGACCCGGTCGCCGCGTTTGAGTCGGCTCGCCGCCTCCACCGTGCGCTTGGACCCCCCGTTGCCGAAGTTCTCGACATAGACCGCGCGCGAAAGCGTAAGCCGGTCTTGCGCCGACACAACCGTGCTGGCCAGCGCGAGCGCGCTTGCGAAAAAGATGCCTGAGCGCATCGCCATGCCCCCTTTGTTGCGGCGATCGAACAAGGCCCCGGTGTCGCAGCAAGGGGCGAAGATATGGTTAACCCGGCGGCAAGTATGATCTGCCTGCTGGCGTGCGCCATACTTCGGGATCTACGACGAAGGCGACAGGTGTCGCCCTGTTGGATCTCATATATTATTGAAAGAAAGAGATTTTCAAGATTTTTCAGGGCGACACTTCGAGCGGGAAACCTGTGCCGGGCAATGCGCGGACCCGGCGCGGGGTGACGGACAATGTGAAAGAGCGACGGCCGGAATAGCGCGCCGTCAGCGTGTAGGAAAATTGTTTGGCAAGGCCGTCCGGAAAGAGCGGTTTTTTGCCGCGTTTGGGCGTTGACACGAATCCCCCGAAGGCTTAGTGGCGCGGCTCCCAAGAGGCGCTGGCCGCTTAAATGCGCGGGTGTAGCTCAGTTGGTTAGAGTATCGGCCTGTCACGCCGAGGGTCGCGGGTTCAAGTCCCGTCACTCGCGCCACTTGGGACCTTTTCTTCGAACGGTAAGCTATTCCGGCGTGCTACGCGCGCTCCAACGCCCCGTTTCCATCCAGATCAGGAAGCGGCGTAGCGGCAGCAGCCAGATCAGCCCCAGCACGAGGTAGATCAGCGTCTGGACCATCACGGGCCATGCGCCGACCAGTTCGGGCACATATCGCGCCACCACCAGCCCATAGGCGATCAGGCCCACCACCAGCAGCAGGATGCCGACCGGTATGCGCCAGGTCGGTTCGGTGCGCTTCATGCCTCGCTCCAGTAGATCCGGGTCGGGGTGACCACGGCGTCGAGCCGCATGTCGTGCGCCTCCACGGGCAGCCTGTCGACCTTCTGCACATCCCACGCGAGGCCGATGGTCGTAACCGGGCCGTGCTCGGCCAGCCAGCAGTCGTAATGCCCGCCTCCCTGGCCGAGCCGATCGCCGTTTTCGGTGAAAGCCAGCAGCGGGACGACCAGCGCGTCGGGACGCACCGCCGGAGCATCGGCCCTCGGTTGCATGGCACGGAAGGGGCTGGGTTCCAGTTCGCCGTCGTCCCACGGCTGTGTCCAGAGCGCGAATTCCATCGGTGTTCCGGTATCGGCGAAGCGGGGCAGGGCGATCCTGCGGCCCTGTTCGGCGAACCAGCGCGCCCAGCCGAGCGACGGCGCTTCGTCAACCAGCGGATGGTAAAATCCGATAATCTCGCAACCCGCCAGGTGATCGACAACTGCCTGTGGCGGGCGGCTGAGGATCAGCCCGCGCACCTGATCGGGCAGTGACGCCACGAAGGCGCGACGCTTTGCCCGCATTGCGCGCCGCAGCGTACTCTTGTCCTGCATCGATCGCTCCATAGGGAAGTGGCGGAACCACCATGGGTCGTTTGCCAGTGAAATCCTCTGACGCCTCAACGTCAGGTGGGCGCCGTATGCCCCGGTCCTCAGGACGAACCCGTGTTCCAGAGCAGGGACAGCTCCCATGGATTGCTTATAGCCTCAGGGATATTCGATCGGCTCGTGCCGGGCAGTCCCGCCGCCCCCTATCTAGGCAGTGGCGGCGCTGCTCTCAAGCTTTTCGGCGCATTCTTCGAGCAATTCGGCAAATCGCTCGAGCGCAGGGGCGAAATCTTCGGGCGCTGCGCTTCCGGCACTGGACGCGACGACGGCCGACATCGACCCGAGCCGTTCCACCTTGGCGGCGAGGCTGTCGCGCTCTGCCGACAGCTCTTGCAATCGAGCCTCGAGCACGGTTGCTTCTTCCCGCGCTTGTGCTGCCTGAGCCGCGAAACCGTCTCTTTCCGCTGCCGCGTTCGATGCCTCTTGCCGCCGCTCCCGGACTTCGCGGCGCAAGTCGTCGACCTCGGCATTGTGCAACTGCTGGGCGGATTGCATGCCGTCGAGCTCGGCTTCGAGGTCTTGGATGCGGCCGTTGAGCTGGTCGCGCATGCCCAGCGCAACGTTCGCTTCGCGCTGATGCGTGGCGACCGCTTCCTCCGCCACGCGCGTCGCTGCCTCTGCGGCAGCAACCTGCTTCTTCGCTTCGTGCAGGTCGTCAGCAACAAAAAGACCCGCAAACAGCAGGTTCTGCGACTCGAGCGTCGACAAGGAACCGCCCAATTGCTGGAGCTTTTCGTCGAGCACCATGCCGAGGCCGGCAACGTGGCTCTCCTCCCCGTCGGCGCAGGCAACGGTGTAGTTGCGGCCCGCGATGGTGACGGTGACCTCGCTCATTCCTCGAGCTCCCGGATCAGGTCCTCGAGCTCGCCCAACTGGGTCGCAACAGTTTCGCGCAGGGCTTCGTGCTTTACCACGAGGGCAGAGGTTGTCGCATGGCTCGGCGGATCGCGGTCCGCTACTTTGGCGATCCGCGCCAGCGCGATCTCGATCCGCTGAACGGCCTGTTCGATCCGGTCCCCACTCATGGCGCTTTCTTATCGCAATCGCGAACGCGGGCAAAGGGTTGCAGCAGCCTGTTGATAAGTTGCGTCACCCCGTTCCAACCGGTCGAGCGGTGGATCGGCAGAGGAGCGCTCCTTGACCTCGCACCGCCTGTCCGCAAAGGGGTTCGCGCGCCCGAATCATGTCCGTCGCAAGTGCCCGGCGGATGCCACCCAAGGAGCCTTCCCGAATGACGATCGACCCCACGCGCATGGTGCCCATGGCCAACGCCATCCGGGCCTTGTCCATGGACGCGGTGCAGGCGGCGAATTCGGGGCATCCGGGCATGCCGATGGGGATGGCCGACGTGGCGACGGTGCTGTGGTCGCACTATCTCAAGTTCGATCCCGCCGCGCCCAAGTGGCACGATCGTGACCGCTTCGTGCTGAGCGCGGGCCACGGATCGATGCTGATCTATTCGCTGCTCCACCTCAGCGGCTATGCGGCCCCGACAATCGACGACATCCGCAATTTCCGCCAGCTCGGCAGCCCCTGCGCGGGCCATCCGGAGAACTTCCTGCTCGACGGGGTCGAATGCACCACCGGCCCATTGGGGCAAGGCGTGGCGATGGCGGTCGGCATGGCGATTGCCGAGCGCCAGCTCAACGCGCATTTCGGGGATGATCTCGTCAGCCACCGCACCTGGGTGATCGCGGGCGACGGGTGTCTGATGGAAGGCATCAACCACGAGGCGGTCGGCCTTGCCGGGCATCTTAAGCTCGGCCGGCTGATCGTGCTGTGGGACGACAACAACATCACCATCGACGGCAGTGCCGATCTTTCGACCAGCGAGGATATCGCGGCGCGCCACCGCGCGGCGGGCTGGCACACGGTCGCC
>JBGSPZ010000173.1:0-3599 GCA_041738375.1 Parerythrobacter sp.
CACGCAAGCTTTCCCGATCCGGCGCGGCGAGCGCGTGGCGCAGCTGGTGCTGGCGCCGGTGACGCAGGCGGTGTGGGACGAGGTCGGGGAACTCGATTCGACCGCGCGTGGCGAGGGCGGCTTCGGCTCGACCGGGCGCTAACTCATGGGCGAGATTAGCCCCGGATTTGCTTTGTTGGCGCTCGCAGCGATCCTCGTCTGGCTCGTCCTGCTGGTGTGGCTGTCGAACTGGATCATCCTGCGGCTGCGGCTACGTTATGGCTGGAGGTTGCTCGACTGGCGGACGATCCTGATTCCCTTCGTCGCGCTGACCGGCGCGATCCATCTTGGTAATTTCGCGCTCGACTGGCTCGACGAAGCGGTCGGGACGGGACGGCACGAAGCGCCCGTCGGTTTCCCAAGCGCCTTTCTGATCGGTTCGGTCGCGATCGGGCTGGGCGTTGCGGTGGTTAGGGCGCTGCGGAGGTAGGCGCAGTTTAGCCGGCCTATTCCGGGATGCTCCAGCGCACGGTGTTCCAGTAGGTGCCTTCGGTCGGGGCACCATCCGCATCGGTCGCGGGATCGAGGCGGGCGTGCTTGCTCACCGTTGCGCAGGTGTGCTGGTCGAGGAATTCGTAGCCGCTGCTCTTGGTAACCTCGCAGCCGGTAGCCATTCCGGTCGGGCTAACCGTCAGCCGAAAGGTCACCGATCCCTGCATGCCTTCCCGGATTGCTCGACTTGGATAGTCATGGGCACCCCAAACCCACGCTCCCGGGTTGATAGCACTCGCTTCCCGGTTGGGCTCGAAAGGTCCCGCAAGATCGGGTTCGGGAATTTCAGGTCGAGGTTCGTTTTCGACCAAGGTGAAAGCGGGAGGCAGGGCATCTGGATCGAGCGTCTCAGCGCATGCGAGAAGGCTCGTATAAGCATCGCTGCTGCCTTTGAGCGGGAACTTCACGACTTCCTTTCCGTCAGCGAATACGACGAGGAGTTTGCCCTTCCGGAGAGCCGAAATCAGTTCCGGTGTAACATCGCTGATCAAGATCGATCCGGGCTCCCGCATGGGATCGCCAGCAAATCTCTTGCTGCCGATCCGGAACTCCGAATTGCTCGTATTGAGCCGAGAAGCTTCGCCGGCGGGAAAATTGACCCACATGATCTCGGTTCCAACCGCCAGCCGTACTAGAAACAGTTTGCCTGAGTTAAGGCCATCGACTCTCGCGAGAACGCAGGACCAACGATCGCGACTGACGTCCCAGCCATCGAGCTGAGCGAACACTTCACGCGTATCGACCGTTTCCTCAGCTTTGGCCGGTATACTGGCAGCGCATAGTGAAATGCAGAACGCGATTGCTTGCTTCGAGTATTTCACGCCGACCTCCCTAGAACACGGATCTAGGTTACCGCAAAAACAGGAAAGGGCGACCCCTCTCGAGGCCGCCCCATCATTCCCGTCCTGAGGAACCGCTCTATACTGTCAGATCAGTCGACCTTGCGGACCGTGGTTTCTTCCGGCTTGATCGAGATCCGCAGCGTCTCGCCCGAATTGCCGGGGAAGTCGGTGAACATCGCTTCGACCAGGTTGGGGACGAGGTACTGCAGCCGGTTCGAGCTCGACATGGCTTCCGCCTTGCCTTCGAACAGACGCTGGCCGGTCGTGGTGTCGTCGATCTTCATGTCGATCCCGCTGGTGTAGACGGTGTAGCTACGCACATCGTTGTCGAACCACGGATCATGGAAGCCATAGCCCCAGGCGCGGCTAGGGAGGTAGCCGACGCGATAGCCGTGACGGGTGCGGTAATAGACCGGGCGGTAGCCGAAGCCGTACCACGGATCGAAGAAGGGATCGCGGAGACCGGTCGAACGCACCCGCTCGCGGCCCTTGTCGACCCCGTAGTCGAAGCGGACGAGCAGGTTCGCGGACTCGGGCGAAGCGGCCTCGACATAGCCGATGCGCGCCATCTGCTGCTCGACCAGATCGGCATATTGCGCGAATTCGAGCCCGCCGGCGAGCGCCGGATCGTCGGCCACGACGGCGAAAGTCTGGCCCTGCGGCGCGGGCAGCTGGCTCTGGAAGCGCGAGACATCGGCCTTGAACGGCGTGGCGCAGGCAGCGAGGCCCGCCAGCAGCAGGGGAATCGAAGCTAGCTTGAGCGAACGAGCCAGGGTGCGGGTGTGAGCGGACATGACAAATACCTCTCGAAAACAGGGATGCGCAGTGCGGTCGACCCCTCTTGCGACTCGCATGCTGTCATCGACAGGGCGTGTTGTAAAGCAGATGGCCTGAACCAGCATTGAATGACTGGCTCGACACTTTACTGAATTGTCACGATTTTTCTGCCCGCAAAGCCAGCAGATGCCTGCTCCAGAGCGCGTCTGATCGGGACAGGGGGTGGCCTGCCGGGCACGCATCCACTCAGCGCGACGGTCGCTAGCTGCGTGACTTGCTGCCCAATTGGCAATGGCAGAAATCCACCGGCATGCTGGCAAGTGATCGCAGTGGCTGGCGTAAATCTACAATGCTGTTTTCGCGTCTCATCGTAAAACTATGAACATCAGGGATTGTAACATCCAAGTTGTTCTTAAAAATTTCTTCTATGACAGGTAAAAATCATGACGCAAGGCAACCAGCCTCCATTCGCTTTCAAACTCGGCCCGATGTGCAATGCGTGGATTTTCCTCAACGAAGACAATCCATCCGGCACGAATTACAATGATCCCACGAGCCAGTATCAGCGCATCATCAGTGAGGGGCTGTACGAGCTGACCGACATCGTCAGCTTGTGCTTCGTCGATATCGTCCCGACCAGTGCGACAACCGTGCCGACGGGTGATGGCAGCAGCTATACCCTCTTCCTCGATTCGGTGACCCATCCGGCGGGGCCGACTGGAGATGTACCGACGAACCAGGACTACATGGAATGGATCGTGCGCGATGCGAAGGCGGCCAATCCGGCAATCAAGGTGCTGCTGACCCTGCTGTATGGCAAGCAGCATATGATCTCGCAGATTTTTCCCGATCCGGCCAACCCCGATGCCGCATCGGCAGAAAAATTTGCGGCCAATGTCGTTGCCTATCTACAGCACTACAATCTCGACGGGTTCGACATCGACTGGGAGTGGGACTACCTCAGCGACGACACCACGCAGGCGCAGTTCAAGACCGCATTTTCGGCGGTTGGCGCCGCGCTGCGGCAAGCCGGAATGCTCCTCACCATGGGGCCGGCAACCACCAACAATCTCGACCCGGAAACGGTCAACGACTATTTCGACATCATCGCCTTCCAGATGTATTTCAGCACCGACCTGCCGGGCGAGTTCGTCGACTACGGCATCAACCCCGATGCCTTCGCCTATGGCGCGAAGTTCGAATCCGAATTCCAGACCGCCGATCAGGCCTATCAGCAAATGCAGACCTACAGCTTCAAGGCGGCAACGACCTGGCGGCTCAATTCAAGCAACTTCGTTTACGAGCAGGATCAGTACAAAAGCCTCGCCAAGCTGATCGGCAAGTAGGCTCAATCTGCCAACCTAGCCCCGCACCAGCCCGAGCGCCCGGTAGGTCGCATCGAGCGTGGGCGTGCCAAGTTCTCGCGCGCGGGCCGCGCCTCGGGCGAGG
>JBGSPZ010000230.1:0-8838 GCA_041738375.1 Parerythrobacter sp.
GCTGCGCTGCCCCTCGCGCCGCTCCGCGCCCTGACCGGTGAGGTATTCGAGCTGCTCGTCGACCGCACTTTCGGTGATGGACACCTGCGCCGGCTGTGGGCGTTCGGGCGCCTCTTTCCATTCGGGCAGCTTCGAAAACAACCATTTTTCCGCCCGCTCGGGCTTTGCGATATGCGGCGCGAGCACCTGTGCCCAATGCCAACGCAGCCGCATCAGCGATTGCAGGCTGGACCATGCTCCCTCGCGCTCGGCCCAGTTATGGCTCTCGCAGGTTTCGAGCAATGCCCCGGCGGCCCGTTGCAGCAGCAGCGGTACCGCATCGTCGCTCGCCGGCGGTTCCAGACCGAGCGCCTCGGCCAGCCCCTTCGGCGTCGGCACGCAGAAGCGTGCCGGATGCACGAAGGCGAATAGTTCGAGCAGGTCGAGCCCCGAGAGGTCCGGATAGCCCAGCCGCGTTGCCACCAGTGGCGCATTGAGCAACAGCACCGGCGTATCCGCCGCTGCCATGATCGCCTCGCCCTTCGAACATCCGCGGGTCGATCCGCTCGCATCGCGCACCCAGGTCCCGGCATGGGAGGCGTGCAGGGCAGCTAAGGGCAGGGTTGCGGACACCGAACCGCTCATGCGCATTCGAGAACGAAAAGTAAACATAGCTGCTTGTGGTGGGACGGTCTGTTCAACGGTTCGTCGCAAGGACTCTTCGGCAAGGCGCGAATGGATTTCTTGAAACCGTCTAAAAACAGCAGGTTAGATTCTTGCTGAACGGTGATTAAGGGAACGCCTTTGAAATTTCGGCCGTTCTATTGGCACTATGCGACACACACAGCATCTCGTTCGCAGCGCCCCCATCGCGATTGCCGCGATGCTCGCGCTTGGCCCCACCCTGGCAGTGGCACAGGACGTTACGGTTACCGCCGCGCCGACTGCGCAGCAGCCGCAGATGGTGCTTCCGGTCGAACCGATCCCGGTCTCCGCACCGACCTCGGCTGCCGAGCCGCGCTACGTGCCGTCGCCGACTGTGCAGTCGGTTCCGGTCGAGACGACGCTTCCCGAGCCTGAGCCGAGTTCAGCCGGTGGCACCGCCGCGACCTCACGCGACACTACCTCGGCAATGCGCAGCGCTGCTGCCCCCGCTGAACGTGCAACCAATGCAACGCGTGCCAGCGCCTCCAGCCCCGCTCCTGCGCCCAATCAAGCTACGCCCGTAACAGCCCTCGACCTGTCGAGCGAAAGCATGATCGGCAATGAAGTCATCGTGCCGCCACTGGCTTTGCCTGAAACTTCGACCGTGACGAGTGATGCAGGCAATACGCCGGAGCAGGCTGTCATGGACTGGACCGCGATAATCGCGCTCGCCATGCTCGGGCTCATCCCGGTCGGGGTAATCGCTCTGGCGGTGATCTGGTGGCGCCGGCGTTCGACCGACGCCCGAAACTTGCGAGCTAGCGATGCCGCGCCGCTGACTGCCAGCCGCATTGCGAGCCAGCGCGAGCCTCAACCTTCGATGCCGCGCCCGCCGGTGTTCGACCATGAGCCGGTCGTCGGCACCGGAACCCTTACGCCAACCCCGGCGTTGCCCGACGCGACCTATACTCCTCCTGTGAAGGCATGTGAGCCGGCCGGAACAGTAACGACTCTGGATCGTCCGCCGGTCGAAGCAAGGAAGCCGGTCGACCGCAGTGCATTCCTGCCGCGCGATGGCAAGGTGATCCTGCCCGACGCGGTGCCGGAAACCTTCGCAGAACGCGACCGGCTGATGCGCGGCCTCGTGGCCCAGCAGCCCGATGCGGCCAATCCCTTCCGTTCGGGCAAGGCACGCGCTCGCCGCGCCAGGCTGATCATCCAGTCGCTGGGACGCAAGTTCGAGAATGCGACCCCGTGGATCGATCTCAGCCAATATTCCTATCGCTGGCCGCACCTCGCGCAGAACCGCGCCAGCATGATCTGAACCCTCCCTCCCTGAGGGATAGGGTCGCAGGGTGGGGCGTCCGATCGCATGGTCGGGCGCTCCATTCCTTTGTGCGGGAAGGATATTTTAAGGCATCAAGCTTACATTGCGCGCTGGAAGGGTCGTTTCGGGGGCGCAAATGAGCGGGTTCGGGAAGAAGGGGCTGGACGCGGGGCACGGCGGGGCCATTCGCCAGTCGGCAGGGTTCGGACAGGCTGTGCCCGCCCAACGCATGTCACCGCAGCCGGCCTATGATCCGATGGCGGCGCAACGTGAAGCCTTTATCGCTGCCGAGCGGGCGCGGCGGATGAACGAGCCGGACCAGCGACTACGGGACGAACCAGCGCAGCGGTCTCCGGGGCTGAGCAGCTACGCGCAGGACTACCCCAACTCGCGGCCGGCAGTGCAGCAGAGCCGCAGCCTCGCAGTGGCCTATATCCTGTGGTTCATTCTGGGTCAGCTCTCGGTCCACCGGTTCTATCTCGGTGCGACAACATCGGCGATCGTCCAGGTCTCGCTGCTCTTCGGCAGCCTGCTGATCCTGTTCATCTTTCCGCCAATGGGCCTGATCGGCTTCCTCGGCTGGGTGTTGTGGATCCTTGCCGATGCGTTCCTGATGCCGGGGCTGCACCGCAATTTCTGTCGTCCGCCAGCCAACTCCGGGATATTCTCCTAAAGTGCTCTAGCGCCGCTGACGTTCCATCAGCTCGACCAGTTCGGCGAACTTCGCGCGCTGCTGGCTCTCGTCCCCGCTGGCGATGGCTTCCGCGACACAGGTCGCCGCGTGGCCTTTCAACACCTCGCTTTCGACCTTGACCAGTGCCGATTTGGCGGCGGCAAGCTGGTTGAGCACATCGATGCAATAGCGCCCGTCTTCGATCATCTGGGCGATCCCGCGCACCTGGCCTGAGATCCGGTTGAGACGGTTGACCGTCGCCTTGCGATCGGCCGGTAATTCATTCTGCATACGGAGTCCTTGGAATACCCCTATAGGGTATCTATAGCCCGATCCGATGCAGGCTTTCAACCTTTCCCGCCGCCGGATGATTACCGGCTCCGCCGCGCTGGCGGCTTATGCCGGACTGCCCATGCCGGCGTGGGCCAAAGGCACATCGCTCGTCCATGCGAAGAACGGTTTCGGCGAGGTGTCGGGCGAAGATATCCGTCTTGCGATCGGCGATGCGCATTTCTCGACCGGGGGGCGCTCGGGCCATGCCTTTGCGGTCAACGGCACCGTGCCCGGCCCCTTGTTGCGGCTGCGCGAGGGGCAGGACCTGCGGATCCATGTTACCAACAATCTTGGCGAGGACAGCTCGATCCACTGGCACGGCTTGCTTTTGCCGTTCCAGTTCGACGGAGTCCCCGGTATAAGCTTCCCGGGCATCAGGCCGGGCGAGACATTCACCTACCAATTCCCGATCCGCCAGAACGGCACCTATTGGTGGCACAGCCATTCGGGGCTGCAGGAACAGGCGGGGCATTACGGCCCGATCGTCATCGAAAGCGCAGAACCCGACCCGCGCTACGACCGCGACTATGTGGTTCTGCTGAGCGAGTTCACTCCGATCCACCCGCACGAGATCATGCGCAAGCTCAAGGTCGGCGAACATTACTTCAACCGTCAGATGCAGACCGCGACCGAGGGCGACATGCCCGGTGCGGAACGCCGGATGTGGGGCCGGATGCGAATGAACCCGCGCGATATCGCGGATGTTTCGGGCGCGACCTATACCTATCTAGTCAACGGTCACGGTCCGGCGGACAATCTCGAATTCCTGTTCCAGCCGGGCGAGCGCGTGCGGCTGCGCATCATCAACGGCAGCGCGATGACCTTCTTCAACGTGCGCATTCCGGGCGTGCCTATGACGGTAATCGCGGCGGACGGGATCGAGGTTGCCGATGTGACGGTCGATGAATTCCAGATCGGCACGGCGGAAACCTATGACGTGATCGTCAGCCCGCCCGACGGCAGCCATGCATTGGTCGCCGAAGCGATGGACCGTAGCGGCATGGGTTTCGCCAGTCTGACGAGCCACAAGGGCCATCGGGCAACGCCGCCTGTGCTGCGCGAAACGCCAACCCTATCGATGATTGATATGGGCATGATGGACCATTCGGCGCATGGCGGCGAAGGCATGGGCAGCATGGATCACGACATGCGCGACATCTCGAAACTGCCTGCAGATGTGGAGCTCGGCCCGGGGATCGACATGGTCGCGCCGATGCCGATGGACCGGATGGATTTCCCCGGCCTCGGCCTCGATACGGTCGAGCACCGGGTGCTGCGTTATACCGACCTCAAGGCGAAGCGGATGAACCCGCACCGCACGGTCGACCGCGAGATGGAAATCCATCTCACCGGCAATATGGAACGTTATATGTGGTCGTTCGACGGCAAGAAGTTCTCCGCCGTGACCGACGACCCGATCCGCTTCGGCTACGACGAGCGGGTCCGCGTCAAGCTGGTCAACCAGACGATGATGGCGCACCCGATCCACCTGCATGGCCATTTCTTCGAGCTGGTGAATGGTGCGGACCCTATGCACCAGCCGCTGAAGCATACGGTCGTGGTCCAGCCGGGCGGCACCGCGACTTTCGACCTGACCGCCAACGAGCCGGGCGACTGGGCTTTTCACTGCCATCTACTGTACCACATGCACGCCGGGATGATGCAGGTGGTGACCGTGCGGCCGTTCCCGGCAGGAGAGGGTGTGTGATCCGCCTGCTCCTGATTCTCGCCGCAGCTCTCCTGGCGTTCCCCGTTGCGGCGCAGGACGTTGTAGGAAACGAATTGACCGACTGCGTCGGCCCGAAGGAACGACAGGTCTGCAAGGACGCAGAAGGAAACGAAGTCATCGTGGCGCAGGCAACGCCTGCCTTCGTCGAACGACCACCGAAGCGCCCTGTCCCGATCGAGCCGATTGCCACGATGGATCATTGTGCAATGGGCCACTTGCCGCCCGAGCAGTGTCCCCAGAAGCAGACTTCCCAAGAGAATTCGGTTGAGGCGCATGGCTCGTCGGGTCCTCCGGTCATGGATCACGCTCCAATGGATCACGACGCGATGGGACACGGAGCAGACGAAAAGCCGGCACCCGGCGCGGCCCTTGAAAGTGCATTGCCGGACCGTGCTCGCAGCGGACCCGAGCACGCCGCAGATGCGGTGTGGGGCGCTGAAGCCATGGCTGCGTCGCGTGCCGAGAACCGCGCCATGCACGGCAACATGATGACCGGCGTGGTGATGCTCGAACGACTCGAATTGCGCGTCCCGCTCGATGGCAGCGGAGCCGCATACCTTTGGGATGTGCAGGGCTGGTACGGCGGCGATATCGACAAGCTGTTCTTCAAGTCCGAGGGCGAGGGCGAATTCGGCGGCTCGGTGGAGGAGGCCGAGGTCCAGTTGCTCTGGAGCCACGCCATCGGACCCTTCTGGGACCTGCAGGCCGGCGCGCGGATCGATGTCGAGCCGGAAACCCGCAGCCATCTTGCGCTCGGCGTGCAGGGCCTGGCACCCTACATGTTCCATGTCGACGCTGCGGCCTTCCTCTCCGACCGGGGCGACCTGACCGCGCGGGTCGAGGCCGAGTACGACCAGAAGATAACCCAGCGGCTGATCCTCCAGCCGCGCGTGGAAGTGGAGCTTGCCGCGCAGGACATCCCCGAACGGAGGATCGGGGCGGGCTTGACCAAGATCGAACCGGGCTTGCGTCTGCGCTATGAATTCGTCCGTGAATTCGCGCCTTATCTCGGGATCGAGTACGAAGCGAAGCTGGGCGAGACGGCGGACTTGGCTCGCGCCGTAGGTGACGATCCGGACGGGTTCAAATTCGTGCTCGGCCTGCGCGCCTGGTTGTGAGGCTGTCCTACAACCGCTGGCGAAGCTATCGTTGTACGATGAATCGCTTCGCTAACCTGCCGCTGCCGAAGCCCGTTGGATTCGAAAAGGTCACACGCGATCCACAGCATTCCGCTCATGAACCACGGAATTGCGCGATTTTCCGGGACCGAGAAGTTTCGAAAAATGGCAGGGTCTGTGTCACACCCCCGGCTCCTTTCGCACTTGCAACATCCACCACCTTGGGCAAGAGGCGTGCCCCATGAGCATGCAAGACCTTATCTCCGCCGCCCGCGTATCGAAGTCCTGGCCGTTCCAGGAGGCGCAGCGGCTGCTCAAACGCTATCCCGAGGGCACCAAGCCGGACGGGTCGCCGGTGCTGTTCGAAACCGGCTACGGCCCCAGCGGCCTGCCGCATATCGGCACCTTTCAGGAAGTGCTGCGCACCACGCTGGTCCGCCGTGCGTTCGAAGGGATGATCGGCGCGCGACCGGAAGACGGCAAGACGCGGTTGGTTGCCTTTTCCGACGATATGGACGGGCTGCGCAAGGTGCCGGACAACATCGACCGCAAGGACGTGCTCGAAGCGAACTTGCACAAGCCGCTGTCGCGCATCCCCAGCCCGTTCAGCAACGAGCACGACAGCTACGCCGCGCACAACCACGCGATGCTGCGTGAATTCCTCGACCGTTTCGGCTTCGACTACGAGTTTGTCGCCTCGAGCGACATGTACAATTCGGGCGCGTTCGACGACGCGCTGCGGCAGGTGCTGCGCAAGAACGGGGCGATACTCGACATCATGCTGCCGACCCTGCGGGCAGAACGTGCGGCGACCTATTCGCCGATCCTTCCGATCTCTCCGGTCACGGGTAGGGTGCTGCAAGTCCCGGTCGAGGTGGCCGATGCCGAGGCGGGAACGGTGCGGTTCACCGACGAGGACGGCACGCCGGTCGAACAGTCTGCGCTCGGCGGCATGGCAAAGCTGCAATGGAAGGTCGACTGGGCGATGCGCTGGTACGCGCTCGGCGTCGACTACGAGATGTACGGCAAGGACCTGACCGACAGCGGCATCCAGTCGGGCAAGATCGTGCAGGTGCTCGGCGGCCGCAAGCCCGAGGGACTGGTCTACGAGTTGTTCCTCGACGAGAAGGGCGAGAAGATCAGCAAGTCCAAGGGCAACGGGCTGACGATCGAGGAATGGCTGACCTACGGTTCGGAAGAGAGCTTGGGATTCTACATCTTCCCCAATCCCAAGAGCGCCAAGCAGCTCCACGCCGGGGTAATCCCGCGCGCGGTGGACGATTACTGGCAGTTCCGGGCGAGCATCCCGACGCAGGAACTGGACAAGAAGCTGGGCAATCCGGCGTGGAACCTGCTGCGCGCCAATGGCGGCTGGCAGTCAGACGATGCGCCGGGGGAGGGCGACCAGCTGCCGGTCACCTACGGCCTGTTGCTCAACCTCGTCGGCGTGCTCGGCGCAGAGGCGACGCGCGAGCAGGTGTGGTCCTACCTCGGCAATTACATCGACGATCCCGACCCGGCCAAGCATCCTGAGCTCGATGTACTGGTCGGCACCGCACTCGCCTACAACCGCGATTTCGTCGCTTCGTCGCTCCACAAGCGCAAACCCGCTTCGAACGAGCGAGAGGCCTTGCGCGCACTCGATTGCGCGCTGTCGATCATGCCGCCGACGACTCCCGCCGAGGACATCCAGACGATCATCTACGAACTGGGCAAGCGGCCCGAGTTCGGGTTCGAGAATTTGCGGGACTGGTTCAAGGCGCTGTACCAGACGCTGCTCGGCAGCGAGCAGGGGCCGCGGATGGGCAGCTTCATCGCGCTCTACGGGATCGAGAACAGCCGCAGGCTGATCGAGGAGGCACTCGAGCGGTGAGCTAGCGCGGCCTGAAGTGTTGCGTTTGCAGCCGACCCCGAAAGTGCTAGTTTCGCATGCAACCACGCAAGGGAGATTGCAGCGCATGACCACCTCAGCCCAGGCCCGCTACTCGAAAGGCGCGATGATCTTTCACTGGGTGATCGCCGTCTTGGTGATCGTCAACTGGCGGCTGGTCGAGGCGGCAGAGAATGCCAGCAAGGCCGATGCCGGAGCCTTCGTCGGCAACCACAAGGCGATCGGCATCTCCATTCTCGTGCTGACGCTCGGACGCCTCGCCTGGCGCCTGACCCACAAGGTGCCCCCGTTCCCCACGACCATGGCGCGCTGGGAAAAAGTGCTCTCCCGCACGGTACATATCATCTTCTACGTCATGCTGGTCGGGCTTCCGCTCGGCGGATGGCTCGCTGGGTCGTTTGCCGGCCGGGACATTTCCTACTTCGGGGCGTTCGTCATTCCCGCCTTGCCGGTTGGGGAGAACATGGATCTGGCAAAGACGATCATGGGCTTCCACAAGACCGGGGGCCAGGTGATGATCTACCTCATCGGCCTCCACATCCTCGGCGCGCTCAAGCACACCTTCATCGACAAGTCGGGTGGCATCTGGCGGATGCTACCCTTCGGGAAAGCCTGACCCTAACAGCGAACCCCCGCCCTGGGGGAAGGGCGGGGGTTCCTTTGGCTGCCTGCCACTCGCTTCAGGCAGCGGATTGGCCGAGGCGTCCTACCAGAAGAAGTCGTGGATCACGTCGACCACTTCGCCAGTGTAGGTGTTTACCAGCAGCACGTCGTCGTAATAGCGGACCCAGCGATAGGGGCCGTAGACTTCGGGCAGGCGGTATTGCCACGGATTGTTGACGTAGTACCGGCTCGAGAAGAACAGGTTGTCGAGCCGGAACCCGATGTTCAGCCGCCGGTAGCTGTAGCCGCGATAGGGGGCGTAGTAGGCTCCCAGCCGGAAGACGCTCCGGTTCTGGTTGCGATAGTGGTTCCAGTTGTAGCGGCGGTCGCCGCGCCAGCTGCGGTTGTCCCACCGGCGATAATTGTCCGCCCGTCGGCCGTCGCGATAGCCTTCGCGATAGTTGCGCCGGTCGTCGCGCCATTCACGGCGGTCGCTGCGATCGCGGTCGCGATAGTTCTGGTTGCGGCTCGGGTCGAGGC
>JBGSPZ010000231.1:0-5653 GCA_041738375.1 Parerythrobacter sp.
GGACTGCGGGTCAGCACGGCCAGCTCGCCATAGGAATCGCCCGGGCCGAGCCGCGCAATCGCGCGAAAGGTGCCATCGGGCTGGAACTGGCCGATCGTGCCTGCGCCTTCCTCGATCAGCCAGAACCCGTCGCCCTCGTCGCCGCGCTGCTGGATGATCTGGCCGTCACCGAAGTGCCTGACCGGCGATTGCTCGCGCAGAAAACGCTGCACGTCATCCGGCAGGGTCGCAAAAAGCATCGCCGAGTGGATCGACCGACCCGCAAAATGTAAATCGCTTGACATTCTGCGGTCAGATTATGCCCTACCGATCGACCCGACAATAAAAAATGCGTGCTCAGCCCGCAGGTCGCCGCGCGGTGCTTGTATCGCGCTCGAAAATCCGCCTCCCGCTGCGATGGGAGGCCGCGGCCGGGGGGAGGGGAGAGGCCCCCCGGCCGCCTTTCGATCCTATCCGTCGAATTCGGTCTCCAGCGAAATCTCGCAGTTGAGCAGTTTGGAGATCGGGCATCCCGCCTTGGCCTCCTGGGCCAGTTCGGTGAATTTCGCGCGGTCGACCCCCTCGACCGTGCCCTTCAGCGTCAGGTCCGATCGCGTGACCTTGAAACCGTCGCCATCCTTCTCCAGCGTCACCTTGGATTGGGTTTCCAGCGTGCCCTGCTCGTGCCCCGCCTTCGCCAGCGCGAAGCTCAGCGCCATGGTGAAGCAGCTCGCATGCGCGGCGGCGATCAATTCCTCGGGATTGGTGCCCGGCGCATCCTCGAACCGCGTGTTGAAGCCATAGGGCTGGTCGTCGAGCGCGCCAGACTGGGTCGAGACATGGCCCTTGCCGTCCTTGCCCAGACCTTCGTAGCGCGCGCTGCCGGTGTTGGTGGTATTCATCTGCTCTAATCTCCTTTGTCAGGAGACAGACGAAAGAGCCGCCGCGATGTTCCGGCTCAGATGATCCCCATCGCCTTGCCCGCGCGTTCGAACATGCCGAGGATCGTCTCGACTTCCTCTGCCGAATGCTCGGCGCATAGCGAGCAGCGCAGCAGGGTCATATTGGCGGGCGTCGCCGGCGGGCGGGCGAGGTTGACGTAGAGCCCTTCGGTGAGCAGCGCTTCCCACATCGCCGCGCCCTTCTCGAGGTCGGGCATGATCACCGCCACGATCGCGCTCTGCGGTTCGCTGGTGCCGAGCTGGAAGCCCAGATCGGTCAGCCCGCCGTGCAGCCGCTTGGAATTCTCCCACAGATGCGCCCGCTTGTTGCTCCCGTGCATCAGCTTGCGGATGCTGGTCGCGGCGGTGGCAACCACGCTGGGCGGGAGCGAGGCAGTGAAGACATAGGGGCGGCAGACCAGCCGCATGATCTCGAATTTCGGGTGGTTGGAAACGCAGAATCCGCCGACCGTTCCCACACTTTTGGAGAAAGTTCCGATGATAAAATCGACGTCGTCGATGCATCCCGCCGCTTCGCACACGCCGCGGCCGTGCTCGCCGATGAAACCCATCGAATGCGCCTCGTCGACCAGCACCATCGCGCCGTATTTCTTCGCCACCGCGACCATTTCCTTGAGCGGAGCAATATCGCCCAGCATCGAGTAGACGCCTTCGAGCACCACCAGCTTGCCCGCGCCCTCGGGAATGCGGCGCAGGCGCTTCTCCATCGCTTCGATATCGTTGTGCTTGAACGGCACGACTTCGGCATTGCCCAGCGCGCAGCCGTCCCAGATGCTGGCGTGGCTGTCGATGTCGAGCACGATGTAGTCGCCCTTGCCGGCGATCGTGCTGATGATCCCGAGATTGGCCTGGTAGCCGGTCGAGAACACCATCGCGTGGTCCATCGCGTAGAACTCGCGCAGCGCGTCCTCGCACTCGCGGTGGCCCTGGTAGGTGCCGTTGAGCACGCGGCTGCCGGTGGTGCCGCTGCCAAAATTGTCGAGCGCCTGCTTGCCCGCCTCGATCACGTCGGGATCGAAGGTCATGCCCATGTAATTGTAGGTGCCGAGCAGGATGGTGTCGCGCCCGTTGCAGATCGCGCGGGTGGGGCTGAGCACCTTCTCCATCACCAGGCTGAAGGGATCCTCCTGTCCGCTCGCGAGCAGACCCTCGCGCAGCGCGATGATGTCGTCGAACTTGGAAAACAGGTCCTTCTCGCCGCCTTTCGCTTCCTGCGGCTGGTCGGGCTGCGAAATGCCTTCGCTCATCTCAGGCGTCCGCCAGCTTCGTGACCGCATCGACCAGCTGGCCGAAGTTCTCGATCTCCGCCTGCTGGTTCATCGAAATGATGATGTCGAACTCGTCCTCGATCGCGGCGACGAAATCCATCACCGTCAGACTGTCGAACTCGAGGTCGCCGGCGAAGGTGGTGCTGTCGGCAATCTCGACCCCCTTCTTGTTGAACGGCTCGATCAGCGAGCGGATGGTGGTGTCGACTGCGGCGCGGTCCATCGGGGCAAGTTCCATTCGTTGTGCGGCCGCGCTGCGGCGCGGCCCGGGATGGGTGGCGAAAAGCGGGAAGTGCGCCCGCTTGTCAAGCGCCAGCCGCGATGGCAGGTTCCCCCTTTGCGGATGCGAATTGCCGCGTGGGGGACAAATCGATGGCCGAACAGCACGATAGCGAGGTTCAGAAGGAACCGGTGCCCGCATCTCCGCCCAAGCCGGTGACATATTCGAACCACGCAATCCACCTCGTCCGCACGACGCAGAACAACACGCTGAAACTGTCGCAGATGGCGGACCAGAAGGCCTCGATCCTGATGGGCGCGTCCTTCGTGGTGTTCTCGATCTCGGTCAGCCGGTCATTGAACGGCGAACTGCCGTGGTCGCTCGCGATCCTCGCGGTGTTCGCCTTCGCCAGCTCGCTGTGCGCGGTGATGGCGGTGCTGCCTTCGACCAAGCGGATGGATATCCCCGAGGACCAGCGCAACGAGCTGTTCTTCGGCCATTATTTCGACGAGGACGAGGAAGACTGGAAGCGCCGGGTCCTGAGGGAAATGGAAACCGACGAAAAGACCTTCCGCATGATGCTGCGCGACATTTACCAGAACGGCCAGGTGCTGCAGCGCAAGAAGTACAAATACCTCGGCTATGCCTACCGGATCTTCGTGACCGGGCTGATGATCACCGTGGTGGCGTTCTGCATCGAGCTGGGGTGGGGGTATCTGGGCAAGGTGGGGGTGTAAGTGCGACCCGAGAGGTTTGACGACAAGTTACGACCCCATTGCGGACGTTCACGATACCTGCTTCCTTGGGGCAATGAGCGAGCAGCCCGTTATCGAAGAAGACAAAATGATGGCCCCAATGCTCGTGGCGTGCCCGTCTTTCCATGAACCGTGGCAGCGGTTTCTGGACGAGTGGTCATCTGATCCTAGTGCCGAGAAGAACGGGGTAGATGGCTCGCTACCCCACTACTTGGCGCTCAGTGATTTGGCAGACCACCTGATTGCCAACTTGGAAGCTGGGAACACGAGCGATTTCGCGGCCGTCTTTGATGTTGTTGAACAATGGATAGTTCGGGGTAGCCAATACGTGAGCGAGGCCGCTGTGGTCGGCCTCTTGGAAGACCTCACATACGATGGCCGTTACAATAAGAAAAAGGTTTCCGATTTCGTCCCTTGGATGGGACCGACCACGAGACGATGGTTGCCTGAGGTGGTCGATTTCTGGAAGCGTCTTAATGATGGCAAGTTCAGCCCTTTATCAATTGGGTAGCGTCAGCGTTCCACCCAATAGCAGAGCTTGGCACGATTTACCCGCAGCGCCCTACAACAACGCCCGCACCGCCTCCATGAACGGCCGGATCGACACCGGTTTCGACAGATAATCCGCCGCGCCGGCATCGCGGATGCGTTCCTCGTCGCCCTTGCCGGCGTAGGCGGTGACCGCGAGGATCGGGACGTCGCTCAGCGAGGCGTCGCGTTTCATCGCGGCGATCAGGTCGAGGCCGGAGATATTGGGCAGCTGGATGTCCATGATCGCGAGATCGGGGGCGAAGGCGCGCGCGGCGTTCAGCGCCAGTTCGCCGTCGGCCACCGGCTCGACCTCGAAGCCATTGGCGCGGAGCACGTCGCAGAACAGTTTCCGGTTGAGGTCGTTGTCCTCGACAACGAGGATTCGCTTTGCCACTAGGACCGTTCCCTTCGCATCGCGCGACACTTAGGTTCCCCGCAGGACGCTGACAATTCCGAGCTTCGCCCAATCCCCCACGCTGACCCGGCCCGAGGCCGAGACGCTGGCGCTCTCCGCGCTCGGCTGGGTGCTGGGTGATGCCGACCGGGCGGAGCGACTGCTCGCGCTGACCGGCCTCACGCCCGAACAAATGCGCGCCAGCCTGACCGACCCGGCGATGCTTTCCGCCGTGCTCGAATTCCTCGCCCGGTACGAACCCGATCTGGTAAAAGCGGCCGAGGCGCTCCAGATAGCGCCCGAAACGCTGATTGCCGCGCAGGAAATCCTATCCAGATGAAAGTCTTCGATGCCTAGGCCCTTGATCATTTCCGACTGCGACGAGGTGCTGCTGCACATGGTCGCCCCGTTCCGCGACTGGCTGGGCGAGGCGCGCGCGGTCGATTTCCAGATGGGGACCAACGATTTCGGCAAGGCGCTGCGCTGGCAGGAGAGCGGCGAGGTGTTGGGGCAGGAAGACATCTGGCGTTTCCTGCGCGAATTCTTCGACACCGAAATGCACCGCCAGCTGCCAATCGAAGGTTCGGTCGCGGCGATGAACCGGCTGGCGCAGCACGCCGATGTGGTGATCCTGACCAATTTGCTCGACAAGCATCAGGAAGGCCGCGCGCGGCAATTGCTCGACCACGGGCTCGAAGCGCGGGTGTTCACCAACCAGGGGCCGAAGGGCCCGGCATTGAAGGCGATCGTCGAGGAATATGCGCCGAGCCGCGCGATCTTCATCGACGATCTTGCGCAGCACCATCGTTCAGCGCGCGAGACACTCGCCGAAATTACGACATTGCACCTCTGCGGCGAACCGCTGCTCGCCCCGCATATCGACTGCGCGCACCGGTCGGGCCACGCCGACGCGCGGATCGACAGCTGGGACGAAGCGCTGCCGTGGCTGCTCGCCGCGCTGGAAATCGAAAAGGAACCCGCATGACCATCGAAGCCCGTCTCGCCGAACTTGGCATCACCCTGCCCGAAGCGGCGGCTCCGGTGGCAAGCTACGTGCCCGTCGTGGTCGAGGGCGGCTTCGCCTATGTCTCGGGACAACTGCCGTTCGTCGGGGGCGAGCTGGTCAAGGGCCGGCTGGGCGAAAACGTCACCCCCGAAGACGGGCAGGTTGCCGCGCGCGCATGCGGGCTGATGATCCTCGCGCAATTGAAGAAGGCCGGATTGCTGGAGAAAGTGCGCCGGGTGGTCAAGCTCGGCGCCTTCGTGAGCTCTACGCCCGATTTTACCGGCCAGCCGGCGATCGCCAACGGCACGTCTGACCTGATGGTCGAGGTGTTCGGCGAGGCGGGCAAGCATGCGCGCAGCGCGGTTGGGGTGCCGGTGCTGCCGCTCGGCGCAGCGGTCGAAGTGGATGCGATCCTTGCTATCGACATGGATTGACAACTGGCGCGCCCCGCCGCCCAATCCGGCGCGGGTCAAGTGGCTCGCCGAATGGGACTATGCCCATCGCGGGCTGCATAGCCCCGGCACGCCCGAAAATTCGC
>JBGSPZ010000250.1:0-6858 GCA_041738375.1 Parerythrobacter sp.
GCCCCCGTCGCGCCGGGCAAGCCGCGCTGCCACCTGCTCGGGAGCAACCGTGATCAGCAGCGTCAGGTCCGGCTTCAGCCCCGCGCTGCCGATTTCGTGCAGGCCGAGGACGACATCATCCCCCAACCCCCCGGCCCCGCCCTGATAGGCGCGACTCGAATCGAGGAAGCGGTCGCATACAACCCATGTCCCCGCATCGAGCGCCGGTCGGATAAGCTTCTCGACATGATCGGATCGTGCGGCGGCAAACAGCAACGCTTCAGTGCGGCTGCCCCAGCCTTCCCCCGGTGGAGCGAGCAGCAGCGAACGGATCGCCTCCGCCCCCGGGGTGCCGCCCGGTTCGCGGGTGAGGACGACCTCGCGATCCCGCGCGCGCAGCCAGTCGGCGAGCAACCGGGACTGGGTGGACTTGCCCGTCCCTTCCCCGCCTTCGAGCGCGATGAACAGGCCGCTCTTCATGAAAACCAGCCCTTGATGCCATTGCCGATCCGGCGGAAGAATCCGGCTTGTCCGATCTCGCGCGCGGGGAGGAGCGGGAAGCTGACAGGTGACATTCCGTCGATCCCGACCTCGAGCCGCGCCGCCGGGTCGGTGGCGGAGACTGGCGCACGCACCGGTCCTGCGTATCTTACCGCGAGGTCAATCTTCGGCCGGGTGCCCTTGGGCACCGCAATGCGGATGTCTTCCATTGCTCTCAGCGCCACGCGATCTGCGGTGCCGTCCTGAACCTCGAGCGTCCCGATCGACGCGCCTTTCCGGAACAGAGTGACGCGGTCGAAATCGGTGAACCCACGCTCGATCAGCTCGCGCGAGACGGTGCCACGCTCCTCGTAATCCTCAATCCCGGCAAGAACCATGACCAGCCGCGTTCCGTCGCGCTCGGCGCTGCCGAGGAACGTATGGCCGGCCTCGTTGGTAAATCCGGTCTTGATCCCGTCCGCGCCGCGCACCTGGAGGGTTATCGGATCGTGATTGGCCTGGGCGATGCCGTTGAACGCCAGCCCGTCGCGCCCGAAATAGCGCTTGTACTTTTCGGGATGCTGCCGGATCAGGGCGCGAGCTAGAACCTCCAGATCGCGCGCCGAAGTGAAGGTTTTGCCGTCGTCGGGCCAGCCGTTTGGCGTGCCGAAGTGGCTGTCGCGCATGCCCAGCTTGCGCGCCTCGTCGTTCATCATCGCGGCCCAGCCTTCGACCGAACCACCCGCAGCCTCAGCCAGCCCGATCGCTGCGTCATTGGCCGAAATCGCGGCAATTCCGGCAAGTATCGTATCGAGCGGAACCGCCTGGCCTGGCCGGATGAACATGGTGGAACCCTTGCGATCCCATTCAGCCTGTGCGCCATCGCGCAAGGTGATTGGCTGGTCGACCGAGAGCTTGCCGCGATCGATCAGCTCGAACGCCAGATACAGCGTCATGACCTTGGTCACCGAGGCGGGGATGAAGCGATGATGATCGTTGCGCGCGACCAAGGTCTGCCCGCTGTCCATGTCGACAAGCAGGGCAACCGGCGCGTCCGAAATGACCGCACTCAGCGGCGAATTGCCGTCTGCGGCGGCCGAGCCGGTCGCAAAAGCAAGGCCGACAACAGCAAGGGCGGGTAGAATGCGAATGGCTGCCTGGCTCCTGCGCCGGGCCAGGCCGGCAACTTATCCCGTGGGGTAAACGCGTGCGTCGCTATAGCCCGCAGCGCGCGCCTTGGCGAGCGCAGCCTCGGCCTGTCCACGACTTGCGAACGGGCCAATGCGAACGCGGTAAAGTTGCCCCGATTTCTCGACGAAGCCGCCGACTGCGTCGGCTGCACGTCTGGCGTTTGCTTGCTGCGAGAATGCCGCCGCTTGAACAACGAACGCACCATCGGTTGGGGATGGGTTTCTTGCCGCGACCCGAGCTGGTGCCGGAATGGAAGCCGTCTCTGGCACCGCTGCTCTCGCAGAGGCAGGCGATTGCACGCGCGGCGCACCTGGTAGCGGGGGAAGCGGATAGGCTTTCACTACGCTTCGGTCCTGATTGAACGTCGAATCAAAGCGCTCGGCTGTCGACGACGCGACGGCGACCCTCGAGGGCGGCGGAGCAATCGATACGGGCTGAGCGATGGCTTCAACCGCAGCGCCGCCAAGTGCGTTGCCCGGAGCTGCGACCGCGAGGCTGGTCGAGCCGTTCCCCGACAGTTTGCGCTTGAGCACCGCGAGCAGCGAGGCCGGCGTGTTCATCCTCTCGGGAGCGGAAGTACCGGTGCGCAGCATGGCACGCTCGTTCTCGGGAGGGTTGACCCTGCGCACGCGGATCGGTGCACCTTCGGCAACGCCGAGCTGGGCACTTGCGGCCGGAGACAGCGCCAGCAGCCGGCTGCCGGTCATCGGCCCGCGCCGCTCGACCCGAACCAGGGTCGTGCGCCCGGTATCGAGCGCAGTGACCTCGACATAACTCGGAAGCGGCAGCGTCTTGTGCGAAGCGGAAATGCCTGCTGCGCCGTTCGTGTCGAAGGCTGCGTAGCCGACCTCGTCATAGTTCATCGTGTCGAATGGCGTGAAGACCTGCCCGTCGATGGTAAAGGGTTCGCCCACAACAACCGGATAGTCGGCTGCCGGGCCGAAGGCTTCGCCTGCCAGCGGGTTAGAGGCCGAACCGAGTTCTGCCAGATCGTTGCCTCCGCGTCCGCAGGCGACAAGGGCAAGGCTCAGGCCGATGACGGCAAGGCGTCTCGAAAGGTCACGGGGCAATCTCATCTGCAAGCAATCCCACACTCATGGCGTAGTAATTCGAGCAGTTATATTCGAGGATAACCCTATAATTTGCGGTTAAGAGCCACGCAGGCTTGCCCGGCCCATCGGGCTGGAACAGCGAAGCCATTGTATTTGCGTCCAAAGCTTTCTGCGGCTGCACTCCCAATGCGCGCCACTCGCTGACGGTCTTCCATTGGCTGTGGCGCTCGTGGACACGCGGGCAGACCGGCGATTTGGCCTTTGTCTCCACTGCCCGCCAGTCGAACCCGTCCGGCACGCTGGCGCGGACACCCCAGGGCTCCCCCTGCCGCCAACCGGCATCCTGGAAATAGCGTGCAATCGACGCGAGTGTATCGGCGCGGTTGTTGAAGATATCCGCCCGGCCGTCGCCGTCCCCGTCGGTTGCAAGGCGAAGATAGACACTCGGCAGGAACTGCGGATTGCCGAAAGCCCCAGCCCAGCTGCCGACCAGTTCGCTGCGGTCGTATCCACGATCCGCAACCTTGAGCAGCGCGATAAATTCGCCCTCGAACAGCTCGCGCCGCCTGCCTTCCCACGCCAGCGTGGCGAGCGAGCGCGCCAGATCGAAATTCCCCTTGTAGCTGCCGTAATTGGTCTCGTGACCCCAGATCGCCAGAACGATCGGCATGGGGACACCGTAACTAGCCTCGATCCGGTCGTGCAAGCCGCGTGTCGCCGCGAACATGTTGCGCCCGCTGGCAATCCGGGCCGAATCGACATGGGTATTCAGATACGGCGCAAGCAGGGGATAGCCCGAGCTCGTCGCAGTGCCTGGCTGGCTCTGGTCGAGCGCGATCACCCGCGGGTTGGGCGAGAGGCCCGAAGTCATCCGCCGGATTGTGGGCTCGCTAACCCCTTCTGCCCGCGCCTTGGCGATTACCAGCTGCAGGTAGGCATCGAAGGATGTGTCTTGCGCTGCTATCGGCGACGCGGCCAAGAACGCAGCAGCAGCGAGAAAAGCGAGTTTGATTCTGCCCCGATCCATGCTCCTTTTGTGGCACAGCGGCGATGAACGCGGAATGGCAAAGGCCGGAGTTTTCATCGCTTCATCGCGCATTTGGCGCGGAAGGGCGTGACAATCGCCTACGCGCTGGCTAGCGCGCGATCAGCGGACAGGTGGCAGAGCGGTTGAATGCACCGGTCTTGAAAACCGGCAAGGGTGCAAGCCCTTCGTGGGTTCGAATCCCACCCTGTCCGCCAGCCCTGCCCACTTCAAACAATGCGGTACTGCCGCAGCGCTTCGTAATCGGCTCGGCATTCGTCGGCGAGACGGGCATAATCGCCATCCAGCGCGGGCAGTTCGCCGGACGGATTGCCGAAACCGGTCGACCGGTTGACCTTGTCGTACCAATGCGCGCCCCAGATGCCGTCGTCCTTGTGTGGCCCCTTTTCCCACGCGAGCATGGCAGGGTCCCAGTCGATCCCGAGCGCGAGACACAGCTCGAACAGCACGCCCGAGGGATCGGCAAGAATATCGTCAGAATCGACCACCGGCGGGCGCTTCCCGCTGCGCTCCGCCTCGTATTCGAAAAACCGCCGCATCTGGGCGAAGCCGAGCATCTCCGCGCGGCGCAATTCGTTCTTGTTGCGGTAGCTGGCAACGACCCGTTCGGGCGCACGGATCAGGAAGGCGTGGCGGTGATCGGGCATGTCCGCGATCGACACCGGGCCGGTCATGTGATGCGGCATGTGCTTCTGGTACCACAGCGGCTTGCCGCCCGGCACCTCGCCCGACTGGGCCGCGAGCACCGAGTGCCAGTCGCACTCCATATCCGCGATGGTTTCGGCCGCCATCGGATGCTGCTCGCCGGTGTGCTTGAGGAACGCGCCATAGAAAGGTTCGTCCGACACCGCGCAATCCGCCCGGCTGCCGAAGCTGCGCATCATCGCGGTCGAGATATTGCGCGGCCCGCTCCACATGGCGATGCGGATCGTCATGCGACATCGCGCTCCATCAGGGCCTTGTAGAGGCCCTGAAGCCGCTCGACCATCGGCCCCCTGCCCTCCGTCAGTTGGCGACCGTCGACCTCGGTCACGGGGACGACCCCGGCGAAAGTCCCGGTAACGAAGGCCTCGTCCGCGCCATAGACATCGGTCAGCGAAAAGTTCTTCTCGAACACCGGGATGCCTTCCTCGCGGCACACCCGGATCACGTTCGCGCGGGTGATGCCGCCGAGGCAATAGTCGCCGCTGCTGGTCCATACCTCGCCCTTGCGGACGATGAAGAAGTGGGTCGAATTGCAGGTCGCGACGAAGCCATGCGGGTCGAGCATCAAGGCCTCGTCCGCCCCCGCCTGCGCCGCCTGGATGCAGGCGGTGATGCAGTTGAGCTTGGAATGCGAATTGAGCTTCTGGTCCTGCACTGCCGGATCGCCGCGCCGGACATGAACGGTGAATAGGCGGATACCCTGCTCGATTGTCGCCGGGAGCGGGGTCTTGTACTCGGGAATGATGACGATGGTCGCGGGAGAGATCACCACGCGCGGGTCCTGATAAGGGGTCGAGCGGATACCGCGTGTCACCATCAGGCGGATGTGGACCCCGGGTTGGTTGCGCATCGCATTGCCGTCGATCGTGGCGTACAGCCGCTCGGTTAGCGCTTCGCGCGTCAGGCCGATGTCCATCGCGATTGCCTTCGCGCCTTCGTAGAGCCGGTCGAGATGGGCATCGAGGAAGGCGATCCTGCCCTTGTGGACGCGCAGCCCCTCCCACACCCCGTCGCCCAACATGAAGCCGCTGTCGAACACCGAAACGGTCGCCTCTGCGCGCGGCACCAGCGCGCCGTTGACGTTGATCAGGATCATCTCGTTGCGCGGATCGGCGGTGAAATCATGCGTGCCCTTGGCCATCTTCAGCGTCCTCTCGCCACAATCTCGTCCATCGCTTCGCGCAGCTTAGGGTCCCACTCCGCCTTGAGTTCGCGGATCTTGGCGAGCAGTTCCTCGTTCTCATGCGCCGGGATATCGAGACGGTAGACATCGGCGATGGCGCGCATCGATGATCGGTCCATCGTTTCCCAAGCCTCGGTCATCGCCACTGCCGCCTGCCGGTCGGCGCCGAGCGCTTCGTAGGCGGAACGGCCCATGCGCAAGGCGCTGTCGTAGGTTTCGCGGATCACGTCGCGGCAGCCCATCGCCCACAGGTGGTAGACATGGTCGCGATCCTTGGCGCGCGCGATCACGTGGAGGTCGGGGAAATTGGCCACTGCGTAGCGCACCAGCTTGTCGATCTGTTCGCGCTCGTCGAGCGCGACGATCAGCAGTTTGGCCTGGGCGATCCCGGCGCTGGCCAGCAGGTCGGGCCGGGTCGCGTCGCCGAAATAGCTCTTGGCGCCGAACTTCTTCAGGTTTTCGATATGCTGGCTGTTATAGTCGATCACCGTGGCGTGATGGCCTGCGGCATCGAGCATGCGGTCGACGATCCCGCCCACGCGCCCACGCCCGGCGATGATGATCGGGTTCTCTTCCTCGATCACATCGGGCTCGCGCTCGGCAAAGCCGCCGCAGAGCAGGCGGGCGATCACCTTGTCGTAAAGGATAAACAGCAGCGGGGTGACCAGCATCGTCAGCGCGACGATCATCAGCAGCAGGTCGGCGAGCGACTGGTCGAACACCGCGTTGGCCACGGCAAAGGCGATGAGGACGAAGGCGAACTCGCCCGCCTGCGGCAAACTCAGGCTGAACAGCCAAAGAGCCTCGCGGCGAAGGCCGTAAAGCCAGCCGACCAGGAACAGCACTGCAAACTTGGCGAAGATCGTCACCGCAGCCCAGAACAGCACCTCGCCGAGGCGCGATTGGGCAAGCTGGAAATCGATCCCTGCCCCGACGGTGATGAAGAACAGGCCGAGCAGCAGGCCCTTGAACGGGTCGATGTCGCTTTCGAGCTCGTGCCGGTATTCGCTGGTCGCGAGAACCACGCCGGCGACGAATGCGCCCAGGGCAGGCGACAGACCGACCAGCGACATGAGCAGCGCGATCCCGATCACCACCACCAGCGCGGCGGCGGTGAACAGTTCGCGCAGATGGGCCGCGGCGATGTAGCGGAACAGGGGACGGATGGCATAGACCCCGATGCCGATCACCGCGCCGACCGCGGCGATCCGAACCAGCGCCGC
>JBGSPZ010000274.1:0-3445 GCA_041738375.1 Parerythrobacter sp.
CATACCGCGCGCTCACCGTCTCGACGGGAGCGAGGCCAACTGCCGCCGCAACGCTCGCCAGCACAACCACCAGCACCAGCCACGGAATGCGCGGAGCGATCCGGCGAAGGATCAGGATTGCCGCCAGCGCTGCACCACCCATGACGGCGCTCGCCGGATCGACGGTTTGCCGCATGTCCCACAGGGCTGCCAGCTTGGGCAGGAAATCGGCAGGCAGCGCGGGGCCGGTCATGCCCATGAAATCCTTGAGCTGGCTCGCCGCGATGACAACCGCGATGCCCAGCGTGAAGCCTTCGATCACCGCTTCGGGGACATGGCGGATCAGGCGGCCCGCGCCCAGCACGCCCGCCAGCAGCATGATGAGCCCGGCCATCAGCGTTGCGACCAGCAAACCGTCATAGCCATGCTGGTGGATCACCCCGTAGACCACCACGATGAACGCGCCGGTCGGGCCGCCGATCTGCACCCGGCTGCCGCCGAGGGCAGAGATGAGGAACCCGGCAACGATCGCGGTCACAAGTCCGGCGGCGGGGGGCGCACCCGAGGCGATGGCAATCGCGATGCTGAGCGGCAGGGCCACAAGCGCAACCGTGACACCCGCAACCGCATCGGCCCGCAACTGGCCCCACGAGTAATCGCGCAGGGTGGTGATCAGCTTGGGCTTCATGCGCCTGCGAAATGCATCACGGGCGGCAGTTGCTGCCGCAGGGCGGCATTCGAGGCGGCGCCTACCCATTCCACTCCCGCCGTTCTTCCGCCGCACGCAGCACTTCATAAGACACTTGCAGCTTCTGAAATTCGGTCGCGGCGGCCTTGTCGCCGGGTTTGACGTCAGGGTGGACCAGCTTGGCCCTCGCGCGATATGCCTTCTTGATCGCGTCGAAATCGGCGTCGCTTTCCAGTTCGAGCACCTCTAGCGCGCGCATCTCGTCGGCCGAGCGCGATCCGTCGCCGCTGGTCGCCCAGCCATAGTGCTGCGCCTCGGCGTAGCCGGCGTTCTCGGTCTGCTCGATCTTGGTGCGGGCTGCGCGTTCGGCCTTGTCGAGGCCTTCGAAATAGTCCCACTTGGAATTGTATTCCGCCGCGTGACGCTGGCAGAAATACCACCGTTCCTTGCTGTGCGGGGCCTTCGGCGCAGGGCAATCGCCCTTCTCTTCGCAGCCGTGGCGGTCGCAGATGCGCACCGTCGTCGCCTCGCGCGAGGAGCCGTAGCCGCGCCAGCGCGGGAAACCCCAGTCGTTCGAGCGCCGCGCGCCTACCATCGGGCGTTCGGGTGTTTGCGGGGATGTGTCGTTCGGCGGGCAATCATGGCTCTTGGTCTAGGGGCGATTGAGAAAAATTGGAAGGACGGGAACAAAGTTGCGATGTGAAATGTTGCGTTGCGGTAGGATGTGCAACACATCGTTCATATCTGGGTGTTACCGGCCCAACCCGCAACCTTCGAATGCAGTTCCCCAATGAGCCCGCAGCTCCGCTTCTCCGCCGCCGTCTCGGCCCTCACCATGGCGCTCTTCGCGCTGACCATGGGACTCGGCGGTATGAAGGATGCCGCCGGGTTCGAGGCGGGCCTGGATGCCCCTACGGTCTATTCCGCCACGCTCGGCGAGTAAACTTCGATCCTTTGTGCGAGAAGTTTTGCGCTCACAGAGGCGCAGAGGCACAGAGAATTTTCTCAGGCGCGCCGCGGCAAGGCCTAGACGACCTCCCGGTCCAATACACTTGTCATTCCCGCGAAAGCGGGAATCCATCGAACGGAGTCCGCCATGGATCCCCGCCTTCGCGGGGATGACAAATGGTGGGGGACGCCGGAACCGGATTGGGTCTGCAGAAGAGACGTTTGGCAAAAGGATGGGCCTCCCACACAAGGCGGGGGCCGCAGCCAACCGAACACCAGGCCGAATGAAGCCCCCGCCTGCGCGGGGGCTCACCTGTCCAATCAGCTGATGACGATGCTCACCGCGCGGCGGTTGCGGGCCCAGGCGCTTTCGTTCGAGGCGGTGTCGACCGGGCGTTCCTTGCCCTGGCTCACCGTGCGAATGCGGTCGGGCGAGACGCCGAGGCTGACGAGGTAGTTCTTCGCTGCATTGGCGCGCCGCTCGCCCAGCGCGAGGTTGTATTCGCGCGTGCCGCGTTCGTCGCAGTGCCCTTCCACAGTGATGTTGAGCTGCGGATAGCGCTGGAGATACATTGCCTGCGTCTGCAAGGCGGCGGCATCGGCACTGTCGATATTGTAGCGATCGGTGTCGAAGAAAATCACGTTCTGCCCGTTCACCGCATCGACGAAATGCTGCTGCGAGCCGAGCTGTGCACCCTGCCCCTGGTCGAAGCCGCCATCGTCGATGTCGGGCGCAGTCGTTTCGACCGGGTCGGGCGGCAGCTGGTCGGGTGCCTTGGGCTTGCACGCGCCGAGCGCGACCGTACCGGTAAGCAGGGCGGCGATGATAAGACGGTTCTTCATGATCCTCTCCTCGTGGGATGGTTGGAACAGCGGCGACCCTGCTCCCCTGTATGGTCAAACGATCTAGGGCAGAATGGGTCCCCAGGCGGGGTCGGAGGCGTCGACCGGGGTCGGCAAGCGGCGTTCGTTGCGCCCGGTCAGGTCGACTTGCCACAGCCCGGTCTTGCCGCTGCCGCGTTCGGTGCGGAAGAACTGGATGATGCGGCCGTTGGGGGCCCAAGTCGGCGCCTCGTCCTGCCAGCCATTGGTCAGGGTGCGGACATTACCGCCGCTCGGCGACATTACCGAGATGTGGAAATTGCTCGCGTTGGTAAACGCGATCTGGTCGCCGCGCGGGCTCCATTCGGGCGTCGCGCAGCGCGATCCGCCGAAGCTGATCCGCTTCTGGTTCGACCCGTCGGCATCCATCACATAGCATTGCTGTGCGCCGGAGCGATCGCTTTCGAATACGATCTTGCTGCCGTCGGGCGAATAGGACCCGCCGATGTCGATCCCCGGGGTGTTGGTCAGCCGGACGCTCGGCCCGCCTTGCGAGGACACGCGATAGATGTCGGTGTCGCCCGCGACCGCCATCGAATAGAGGATCCACTTGCCGTCCGGGCTCCAGCGCGGGGCGAAGGTCGGGTTGCGGTTCTCGGTGATCAGCGTCTGCCGCCCGGTGCCGATGTCGTAGACATAGATCCGCGGATTGCCGTCGACATAGCTGAGATAGAGCAGCTTCGAATAATCGGGCGAGTAGCGCGGGGTCAGCGCGGTCGAGCGGCCGGTGGTGATGAAGCGGTGGTTGGCCCCGTCGCTGTCCATGATCGCGAGGCGCTTGGTCCGGTTATCCTTCGGCCCGGTCTCCGCGATATAGGCGATGCGGCTGTCGAAGAACGGGCTTTCGCCGGTCAGCCGCGAATAGATGAGATCGGCGCATTTGTGCGCGGCGCGGCGCCAGTCCGCGGCGGGGACCACCCAGCCCTCGCGCACCAGCTCGCTCCGCAA
>JBGSPZ010000272.1:0-5464 GCA_041738375.1 Parerythrobacter sp.
GAGCGTTGCGACGCATGGCGCGATCCTGATCGCGCTGGAGAGGCCCGGAGACGCGGTGCCGCTGCTCGAAGCCGCCTATCGCAAGGCCAACGCCGCGCTCGGCCGCACCGATCCGGCGACGCTCTACGTCCACTATACCTACGGCATGGCGCTGTTTCACAGCGGTCAGATGCACGAAGCGCATGCGGTCCTCTCCGCGCATCGCGAGGCGGAGAACGAAACACTGGGCAGGGACGAACTGCTCGATATGCAGCGCTATTCCGCTAACAGCCTGACGCATCTCTCATCGCTTGCCCAGGCACGCATGCGGATCGGCAATATCGACGGCGGGCTGCAGCTGTTCACCGGCGATCTGGAGTCGATCAATATCCACGTGAACGACATGCGCGCGCGGACCGACTTCCTTGCCGACATTTACGAGTTTCACGACGAGATCGACCGGCTCGGCGACGTCCCGCTCGACGAGGTCGCGAGCTACGTCTCACGCAGCGAGGCGCTGGGCGATTACGCCGGCGACGATGTCTACGACCAGCTCTATTATCTCGCCCGGATTTACGAGGCGGCAGGACGAAACGACGACGCCCGCACAATCGACCTGCGCATTCCCAGCGAGGTCGAAGGCTTTTTCTGGGACTTGCGCGATACCGACGAAGCGGCGGCCTTTGCGGTTCTGGAGGAAGCTGCGAGCAAGCTGCAGGCCGAATGCGAGAGCATCTGTTCGCGCGGTCGGGCACTGATCGAAATCCGTGAATTCCAGGCGGAGAGGCTCGAACTCAAGGACGACGATGCGGGGGCCACCAAGGCCTTCGAAGGCGCTTTGTTCGCGGCCCAGCGTGACTATCCGCGCGACGAGGCCAAGATCGCCGAACTGCAGGACAATTTGCTGTATTTCTACGAGCAACTGGGTCGCAATGAAGACTTGTCCGCCTTGCGGTTGGAACGCGACGGGACCGAGCCGGATCCCGATCTCGACGGGAACGTCGAGCTGACCATCGCGCGCAGGCTGCGCGAACAGGGTTTCGCCGAGCGAGCGGACGCCATCGTCGCCAAGCAGATGGCCTGTGCCTATCCGGACCCGACCGGCAAGGAGACCTTCTACCAGCCGTGCAACAGCGCGTGGCTGGCGATGAGCGAGTATTCCAAGACGCTCGATCCCAGGCGCGAAAAGGATAAGGCCGAGTTCTATCGCCTGCCGCAGGAGGCGATCGGAGCCTATCTCAAGAATGACGGCGAAACTGCACGCGCCAAGGCGGACCGGTTGGTCGATCTGGGTGTGAAACTGTTCGAGCCCACGGACCACAACCTCTACCTCGCGATGGGGGTCTACCGGGGGGTCTCCAGCTGGCAGTACACCGAGCCTTATGAGATCCCCGCGAAATGGCGGATTTGCGAACTTAGCCCCGCCACCCTCGCCCGGCTCGAGGCACAGGCGGAAGCGGAAGCGGCGGCCCGGGCATCTGTCGAGGACGACATGATCCCGCCGCCGATGATGGTGTCTTCCGTCCGTGCGCCCGATCCCTATTTCAGCTTCGGCTACGGCCATCTGTCGCCGCAGGACCCAAAGGGCCAATTCTATGGTGCGCTGAAGGGTAGCCTGCAAAGCTATGCCGCCGATTGCCTCATCGAAAGTCGGCCTGATGATGCGGTGAAGTTTCTCGACTGGGCGGCCACCACTGCCGACGGCATGGGATATCCCCTAGGCGATCAGGAAGGCCTGCTGCTTGCGAAGGCTGAGCTCGAACGAGAGCTGGGCCGGATCGCCGATGCCGAAAGGTCCTATCTTCGCGTCGTTGACGCCTATCTTTCGGGCAAGGCGAAGTCGAACAACCCGTTCAATCCGTTCAAGCCGGTCGAGGAGCTCATCCAGTTCTACGCGCAGTTCGGCAAGGCGGAGCAGCTGTTGGTCCTGCTGACCAAGATGGAAGAATCGGGCCAGTTCGGCAACCGCGAATTCTCCGGCTCAGAAACCCAGTTCCGTCCGTTGCGCGAGGCGATGTTCACCATCTTCCTCGCCAAGCGCGAGATCGACAAGGCGGCGGCAATCCTCCCCTATCTCGATCCGTGGAGCGTCATCGCAGAGGCCAAGTACAGCAACCAGACTCCGGAGGAACTGGCCGAATTCGAACGCCAGCAAATGTCGACCTGGGCGCTGCACCTGGCCGAGTTTTCCGAGGCCACCGGCGACAGCGAAAAGGCGCTCGATTTCATCGCCGAGGCGGTCGAACTCAACGATGCCTATCTCGCCGGGCTGCCCCCTTTGCCCGACGAGCGTTTCGACCTTCGCGGATTCCTGCTCAACGGCAGGCTCTATGCAATGCGGGCGGGCATTTTCGGCCGGATGGAACTGTGGCCCGAAGCACTGGAGGCGATGCAGGGCAGCGGTATTTTCGAATTTGGCGATACACTCATCACCGTGGTCCGCGAGCAGATGGGGCCTGAAGTGAGCGATACCCAGCTCCTCGAGATGATGGCGGAAGACCAGAGCATGGGCCAGTTGTTCGCGGTTTATGCGGCGGCCTATGCTGCAGCAGCCGAGGCCGCCATGCGCGCCGGTGACGAGGCCGCTGCCGAGCGCTATCTGCAAAGATCGCTCCAGTTCCCGCAAGATTCGCGCTGGAGCCTGTTCCAGCAGCAGACGCGATATGTCGGCGTTGCACTGGGTATCCGCAAAGCCGAGTGGCGCACGCGCGGGCTCGAGAACGCCAGATCGCTCGTCGAGGGGCTGGAACAGCAGTGGCAGCTGGCCAGCCGCAGTTCGCTCGACGCAGGGATGCAGCTCGAAATGATGCAGATGGCTCCGGCCATGTTCGGCGAAGTGCTCGCGCTGTGGTGGCGCGACAAGGCCGATGGCGGCACGCCCGCCAGCGATGAACAGGTGTTCCGCAACATCCAGTGGTCGATCATGGGTGCCGCCGACCTGGCGATCGCGCAATCGATCGCGCGCAGCTCGCTGGCGAACGACGACCCGGCGTTCAACGATCTTATCGCCGAGCGCGATCTCGTCTCTTCGACCTTGTACAAAAGCGCCCGCACCGGCCAGGAGGTCAAATACGGGGAACAGGAGAAGAGCGAATTCTCCGCCAATGTCGACCGGCTGCGCGAAATCGAGGACAAGATCGCTTCGGAATATCCGCGCTTCTACGAAATCACCACGTCCGAACCGGTCGAACTCGACAAGGTGCAAGGCCTGCTGGCGGCGGACGAGGCCATGCTGCTCGTTTCGCCCGGCCGGTTCGGCACCCAGATGGTGATGGTCACCCGCGACGGCATGCGGTGGCAGCAATCCGGCATGACGCTGGAGGAGGTCGATCTGGCGGTGCGCCGGCTGCGCTTCTTCCTTGGCGCGGGCAATGCCTCTGCTGCCGAAACGCGCGAGTGGTCGGCAGCGGTCGATGGCGGCTGGCAGGGGTTCGACCGCGACACCGCCAACCGGCTGTACCGCGAGTTCATCACGCCGTTCGCAGACCTGCTGGAGGGGCGCAAGAAGCTGTTGGTCTCGCCCGGGGGGGCACTCGGGTCGCTGCCCTTCTCCGTGCTGGTCAGCGAGATTGCGGACGGGCGTGACGACGACCCCGATTCACTGCGGGCGACCCGCTGGCTGATCGACGACTTCGAACTGACCCAGATCCCTGCGGTGCGCTCATTCGTGCTGTTGCGCGAAGAAAGACGCGAGCGCGCGTCCGGCGATTTGTCGTTCACCGGGTTCGGCGATCCCCTGCTCGAAGGCGAAGCCGTAGCACGGGGCGCGCGCGGCACCCGCGGGCCGAAGGAGAGCATCGGTGACCTGTGGAACGGCGCAGCTATCGATCTTGCCGTGCTGCGGAAGATGGACCGCCTGCCCGGCACTGCGCGAGAGCTGCAAAGCCTGCGCCAGGCATTCGGTTCTCCAGACGCGGCAGTCCATGTCGGTGCCAATGCGACCGAACGGCTGGTGCGGACAAGCGATCTGTCGCAGGTCGACGTGATCGCCTTCGCTACGCACGGCATCATGGCGGGCGAGATCAAGGGTCTTGCGGAGCCCGGTCTCGTCCTCTCTCCGCCAGAAGAGGCTACGCCAATGGACGACGGCTATCTTACCGCGTCGGAGATCGCGGGGCTCAACCTGTCAGCCGAGTGGATCATCCTGTCGGCGTGCAACACCGCTGCATCGGACGGCAAGGCCGGAGCATCGGCGCTATCCGGGCTGGCAAGGTCGTTCTTCCATGCGGGTGGGCGCAGCCTGCTCGTCTCGCACTGGTACATTCGCGACGATGTGGCTGCGCTGCTTACGGCAAAGGCGGTCGAGGCCCGGCGTGACAGCCCGGAACTCTCGCGCGCCGGGGCATTGAAAACCGCCATAACCAGCATTCGCCTCGACAAATCCGCCGACGGCAAGCAACCCAACGATCGCGGCGAACTGGTCGAGACCAGCTGGGCGCATCCCAGCGCCTGGGCACCCTTTACGCTGGTCAGCGGGGAATAGCCTTCCTGCCGTCGGCGGGCGTCTGCGCTGGGCCGGGCAGGCAACAAAAAAGCCGCCCGAAGGCGGCTTGATGGTGGTGGTTGCGGGGGTTGGATTTGAACCAACGACCTTCAGGTTATGAGCCTGACGAGCTACCGGACTGCTCCACCCCGCGGCACCTGTCTGTTTGCCTCAATCGCCGGTGTCGACATCCGTCGACTTGGCTTTCCTCCGCGCGGAGCGCTTCGGGCGGCCGGTCGGCCTTGCGAAACCCGTCGGGCTTCGATGGCGAACAAATCCGGCGTTCCGGCTTTCGCCAGAGACGCCAAAAGGGCTGCCCTCGTGGGGTCAGCCCTTCGACTTGTGAATGGGTTTGTTACCTCCATGCCCGCCGGCTGTAATGCCTGGCGACGACCTACTCTTCCAACGCTTGAGCGTTAGTACCATCGGCGCTGTCCGGTTTCACGGCCGAGTTCGAGATGGGATCGGGTGGGTCACAGACGCTATGGTCACCAAGCAATAAAGCAGGCGGACACTGGTTTTGACCGGCGATGCCGGTCGTATAACCTGGGGGTTTAAATCGATGCACTTTTATCAAGGGTATTGGGCGATTGATCTGGCTGTGACGTCTTCCGACATCATCAACGATCGAACCTCTCCAGTTTCCTGGCAGGGCTGACATTGATGGTGCAGATTCATCAAGCATGATCAGAGTTATTAGGACCGGTTAGCTCCACACATTACTGCGCTTCCACACCCGGCCTATCAACGTGATGGTCTATCACGACTCGAAGATACCTAATCTTAAGGGAGGCTTCCCGCTTAGATGCTTTCAGCGGTTATCCCGTCCATACATAGCTACCCTGCGGCACCCTTGGCAGGATGACAGGTACACCAGAGGTATGTTCACCCCGGTCCTCTCGTACTAGGGGCAACTCCTTTCAAGTATCGACGCCCACGGCAGATAGGGACCAAACTGTCTCGCGACGTTCTGAACCCAGCTCACGTACCACTTTAATTGGC
>JBGSPZ010000033.1:0-9535 GCA_041738375.1 Parerythrobacter sp.
CGCTGGCCGCGCGACCGCCGTCACCCAGGCCGATGTCAAGGTTTCAAACGGCGTGATCCACGTGACCGACGGGGTGTTCCTCCCCGCCTGACCCGCTTCCCCGCGGCGCTGCCCGCTTCCAATCCCGCACGGCAGCGCCCACTGAGCCCCGCTCGGCCAATTTCCTCCGGCCGGGCGGGGTTTTTCATGCCGCAATGATGTGGGTTCTCATTTTCGAACGCAACAAATTGATCAACTCAGGCTGCATGTAGCCGTAGTGGTCAGGGATATTCAGGCAGATGAGGGGCTTGTCACGCAAAGAGGGTGAGAAATTCGCCCGTAGATAGCGCGCATGGCGCTTTTCCATCACGAAAATCTTATCAGCCCAGCCGATCAGCTCTGCTGAAACTCTTTCATATGAGTCGTTCCCAATACCAGCCGACAGCGTCTCATATCCGCTCAGCCCGGAGAATATCTGCTCGGCAGTTGGACTTCGAAGCCGATTCTTGCCGCAAACGAAGAGATATTTTTGAACCGGCAGTTCTAAGCCGCCTCTTCCTTCGCTTCGTCCTTGGAGCCGTCCATCACGCGGACCGGGTCCTTGCGGCCTTCGACCACGTCCTTGTCGACCACGATCTCGCTCACGCCCTCCATGTCGGGCAGGTCGAACATCGTGTCGAGCAGGATCGCCTCGACGATCGAGCGCAGGCCGCGGGCACCGGTCTTCCGCTTGATCGCCTTCTCCGCGATCACCCGCAGTGCATCGTCGGTGAAGGTCAGCTCGACATCCTCGAGCTCGAACAGCTTGCGGTACTGCTTGACAAGCGCGTTCTTCGGTTCGCTGAGGATGGTCACCAGCGCATCGATATCGAGATCGTTGAGCGTCGCGATCACCGGCAGACGGCCGACGAATTCGGGGATCAGGCCAAACTTGAGCAGGTCTTCCGGCTCGCTCTTTTCGAGCAGTTCGCCGACCTTGCGCTTGTCTGGATCGGCGACATGCGCGCCGAAGCCGATGCTGCGCTTCTGCAGCCGGTCGGCGATGATTTTGTCGAGCCCGGCAAATGCCCCGCCGCAGATGAACAGGATGTTGGTGGTGTCGACCTGGAGGAATTCCTGCTGTGGATGCTTGCGCCCGCCCTGCGGCGGGACGCTGGCCGTGGTGCCTTCCATCAGCTTGAGCAGCGCCTGCTGCACGCCCTCGCCCGAGACATCGCGGGTGATCGAGGGGTTTTCCGCCTTGCGGGTGATCTTGTCGATCTCGTCGATATAGACGATCCCGTGCTGCGCCTTGTCGACATTGTAGTCAGACGACTGGAGCAGCTTGAGGATGATGTTCTCGACATCCTCGCCGACATAGCCCGCTTCGGTCAGCGTGGTCGCATCGGCCATGGTAAAGGGCACGTCGAAGGTGCGCGCCAGAGTCTGCGCCAGCAGCGTCTTGCCCGAACCGGTCGGGCCGACCAGCAGGATGTTCGACTTCGCCAGCTCCACGTCGCCCGACTTGGCGGAGTGGTTGAGGCGCTTGTAGTGGTTGTGCACCGCGACCGAGAGCACGCGCTTGGCGCGTTCCTGCCCGATGACATAGTCGTTGAGCGTCGCGCAGATCTGGCTCGGAGTCGGGACTTCGCCATCCTTGCGGCCGGCGAGGCCGGCCTTGGTCTCTTCACGAATGATGTCGTTGCACAGCTCGACACATTCGTCGCAGATGAACACCGTTGGGCCCGCGATGAGCTTCCTCACCTCGTGCTGCGACTTACCGCAGAAACTGCAGTACAGGGTGCTCTTGCTATCGGTTCCGCTCAATTTGGTCATAATCCTGTAGTCCCGAATCCGCGCATGCACATGCCAAGCACGGCAGATTCGACCGACCTTAAGGCCGGATGGTCATTAATCAACACATCGGATGTAGCAATTGGCCCTTGCCACAAGCTGAAGCGGCACGGTTGCCGAAATGCTACAGTTAACGTCCCGATGTGGGGCGTCAACCGAGTGCAGGCTTACTCGGGCGCTCCGCCCGAACCTGCATCGGCCTGCTCTTCGTTCTCGGGTCGGGTTTCGAACACCTTGTCGACGAGGCCGAATTTCATCGCCTCGTCGGCTTCGAGGAAGGTGTCGCGGTCCATCGCCTTCTCGATCTCTTCGAGGCTGCGGCCGGTGAACTTGACGTAGAGGTCGTTCATCCGTGCGCGGATGCGGAGGATTTCGCGGGCCTGGATCTCGATGTCCGAGGCCATACCGCGCGCGCCGCCCGACGGCTGGTGGATCATGATCCGCGAGTTGGGCAGCGCGATGCGCATGCCCGGCTCGCCCGCTGCGAGCAGGAAGCTGCCCATGCTCGCCGCCTGTCCGATGCACACGGTCGAGACGCGCGGCTTGATGTACTGCATGGTGTCGAAGATCGACAGGCCCGCCGTCACCACCCCGCCGGGCGAGTTGATGTACATGCTGATCGGCTTGGACGGGTTCTCGCTCTCTAGGAACAGCAGCTGGGCGACGATCAGCGAGGCCATGCCGTCTTCCACCTGGCCGGTCACGAACACGATGCGTTCGCGCAGCAGGCGGCTGAAGATATCGAAGCTGCGCTCGCCCCTGCTGGTCTGTTCGACCACCACCGGCACCAGCGCGCCGGTCACCGGATCGCGGGTAAACTGGCCCTGTGTGCCATAAGTCTCGCCAAGCTGGTCGCGAACGTCGATCATGAATGCCTCTCGTCTCGAATGGACCGCCTATGTCGGACGGGCGCGCGCGATGTTCAAGGGGCTTAACCGTCTTCGCGAGATTAACCCCCGATGAGTTGCCCGATGCGACGCGTATCTGCGTTCGTCGCCGCAATCGTGCCGCCCGTCGACCCGCGATTACACCTGTCGTCGCAATGGATGATTGGGGCGGCGGGAGGAACAGACAATCACTGACAATCGCACCCCTCATCGCCCCTTCTCGCTCGCGGCTTTACTGCTGGCGGGCGTGTCTCTCTTCCCCGCTCCGGCCGCTGCACAGGATGCACCGGCCGATCCTGCTGCCGAAGCTGCGCCGGCCGCTGCGGGAGACGAGGCGCAGGGGCGTGTCTTCACGCCGGAATACTTTGCCCAGTTCGCCCCGCGCAACGCGCTCGACATGGTCGCCCGCATTCCCGGTTTCACCATCGACGACGGCAACAACGGACAACGTGGTTTGGGTCAGGCGAACCAGAACGTGATCGTCAACGGCGCGCGCTTCTCGAGCAAATCGGACAGCATCCGCGACCAGCTCTCGCGCATTTCCGCCAGCGATGTGGTGCGGATCGAAATCCTTGACGGGACCGCGCTCGATATTCCCGGACTTTCCGGACAGGTCGCCAATGTGGTCTACACATCGAACGGCACCTCGGGCCAGTTCGTCTGGCGCACCGGCTTCCGCCCGCACAACACAGAGGCCCAGCTTTATGGCGGAGAGGTTTCGGTGACCGGCAAGACCGGAGCGCTCGGCTACACATTCTCGCTGTCGAACCCCAACGACCGCTTCGGGGCGGATGGCCCGACGGTGGTGACCGATGCCGACGGTAATGTGATCGAGGAGCAGTTCAGCAAGTTCTCGGGCAAATACGACAACCCCAAATTCGCTGCGAATCTCAGCTACGACTTCGGCGGGCAGACCGTGGCCAACCTCAACGCCAGCTATGGCGCGGATTTCCTCGACCAGCGCATCCCGGAGATCGCGACGCGGCCCGATGGCCTCGTCCGCACCCGCGACTTCTTCTATACCGAGGACGGTCCCGAGTACGAGATCGGCGGCGACATCGAATTCCCGCTCGGTCCGGGCAAGCTCAAGCTGATCGGGCTTGAGCGGTTCGAGCGCGACAACGGCGTAAGCCAGCTGGTCGACAGCTTCAGCGACGGGCGCGATGCCACCGGCTTTCGCTTTGCCGACACCAACGAGATCGGCGAGCGGATCGGGCGCTTCGAGTACGGCTGGAACATGTGGCAGGCGGAGTGGCAGGTCTCGGGCGAAGCCGCGTTCAACCGCCTCAATCGCACATCGGAGTTGTTCGAGCTCGATGGAAACGGCGAATTCGTCGAGCTCGACTTCACGGCGGGCAATGGCGGGGTGACCGAAAACCGCTACGAAGCGCTGCTGTCGGTCAGCAAACAGCTAACGCCCAAACTCTCGCTCCAGTTCACCGGCGGGGGCGAGCATTCTAAGATCGAGCAGACCGGGTCGGCGGCCAACTCGCGCAGCTTCCAGCGTCCCAAGGGTTCGCTCTCGCTGGCTTGGAAGCCGCGCGACGATTTCGACGTCTCGCTCGAATTCCGCCGCCGGGTCGGCCAGCTGTCGTTCGGCGACTTCCTCGCCAGCGTGAACCTGCAGAACGAGAACCAGAACGGCGGCAACAACGGGCTGCAGCCCGACCAGAGCTGGAACATCGAGCTCGAGGTCAACAAGGGCCTGGGCGAATGGGGTTCGGCCAAGTTGCAGCTGCGGCAGGCGTGGTTCGAGGATTTCGTCGATTTCTTCCCGCTCGAGAACGGCGGCGAGGCGCGCGGCAACATCGGCGACGCCACCCGGTTCCACCTCGAACTCAACACCACGCTCAAGGGCGATCCGATCGGCTGGCAGGGCGCGCGGCTGGAAGTGAAAGCAGTCAACCGGTGGATGAACCTGACCGATCCTTTCACCGGACTCGACCGACCGTTCTCCTACGATCTCAAGCGCCTGCTCGACGTCGACTTCCGATATGACATTCCGGGCAGCGACTGGGCCTTCGGTTCGGGTGTCTATACCCAGACCAATGTCCCCTATTCGCGGCGGCAGGAAGTCGGCCGCGACTATGAGGGCCCGACCTTCATGAACCTGTTCGTCGAGCACAAGGATGTGTTCGGGCTCAAGGTCAACGCGACCTATGGCAACATCCTCAATGCACGAAACAAATTCGACCGCACCGTGTTCGACGGCGACCGTCCCGATGCCCCGGTGCTGTTCGTCGAGGAGACGAACCGACGGATCGGCCCGATCTTCCGCTTCAGTGTGAGCGGCAACCTCTAAGGCGCTTGCTTCCCGCGCGCGGCGTGGCACATGTACGGCATGAGAAAGCTCTTGCTTGCCGGGGCCGCAACGGCTGCCGTTTTCATGGCCGGACAACCGCTGCGAGCGCAGGCCCAGGCCGATCCTTCAGCGGCGGGGTCCAGACCGTCTCCCGTCCTCGTCATCGCTCCCCCTACGAATGTCGCGGCTAGGCTCCAGATCGAACGCATTGCCGAGCTCGACGATGCGGGACCAGAACTCAATGCAGTGATTGTCTACAAGCCTGACGTCGAGCAGGAAGTGCGCGGGCAAATGGCCAGTGGCCCACTGCGGGGGCGGACCGTCCTGGTGAAAGACAACATCGAGACCCGCGAATTTGCGACTACCGCCGGTTCGCTCGCCCTCGCCAACAACGACACCGGCCGCGATGCGCCGCTGATCGCCTATCTGCGCAAGGCGGGCGGGGTTGTTCTGGGCAAGACCAACCTTTCAGAATGGGCCAATATCCGCAGCGACAGTTCGACCAGCGGGTGGAGCGCGGTCGGCGGGCTGGTGCGCAATCCCTACGCAATCGACCGCAACAGCTGCGGCTCCTCCTCCGGCAGCGGCGCGGCGGTGGCCGCGGGCTTTGCCTGGGCCGCCATCGGCACGGAAACCAACGGTTCGATTTCCTGCCCCGCCTCGATCAACGGCATCGTCGGCTTCAAGCCCAGCGTCGGGCTGGTCAGCCGGACCCATGTGGTGCCGATCTCGAGCACGCAGGACACCCCCGGCCCGATGGCCTTGACGGTTTATGACGCAGCCCTGCTGCTCAGTGCGATCGCGGGCGAAGACCCCGCCGACCCGGCGACTATGGCGGTGCCCAACCGCGTGAGCCTTTACGCCGCTGGCCTCGATAAATTCTCGCTTCGTGGCGTGCGGATCGGCGTGATGCGCAAGCAGGTCGGCAACCGGGCGGATGTGGAGGCGGTGTTCGAGACCGCGCTGGCAGACCTAGAGCGGCAGGGTGCGGTGCTGGTCGACATCGAATTCGAGCCGGACGCCAAGATGCACGAAGACAGCTTCACCGTGCTGCTGTTCGAGCTGCGCTACGAGATGGGCAGATACCTCCGCTCGCTGCCGCCCATCGAAGGCCGCGAGGACATGCCGCGCAGCCTCGCCGACCTGATCGCCTTCAACACCGCGCATGCGGACGAGGAGCTACGCTTCTTCGGGCAGGAACTGTTCGAGCTGGCAGAGAAGACGACCGACCGGGAGGCCTACGAAAAGGCGCGCGCCAATGCGGTGCGGATCGCGGGCAAGGAGACGCTCGACAAGCTCTTGGCGCAGCACGAAGTGCAGTTCCTCGTCGCCCCGACGCGCGGCCCGGCATGGACCAGCGATCTCGTCAACGGCGACAATTACAACGGCAGCATCGGCTTCGGCAGCCCGGCGGCGATTGCGGGCTATCCGCACCTCACCGTGCCGATGGGCGCGGTCGAGGGGCTGCCGGTGGGGATCAGCTTCTTCGGCGCGAAATGGGCCGATCACGAGGTGCTGAAAGTCGGCGCGGCTTACGAACGCGCGCGGACGGCACAGCTCCCCATCCCCACTTTCGAGCCCTGGTCGCCAGCCGAATAGCGGCAAATAAATGGGCGATTGCGCCCCTGGTAAATCCACTGCCCATCCGTCCGCTGACATCCTCCACTGCTTGTCATCCCCGCGAAGGCGGGGATCCACGGCAAAGCCCGCCCTCTGGATTCCCGCCTTCGCGGGAATGACAGGATCGGGGAAAAGCAGGGGTCGGGACAGTCTGCTGGCAAACGACACCAGCGCCAAATAAAAGGGCGGCGCATCGCGGCGCCGCCCTTCGGAACTGGATCGCGGAAGTAATACTTACTTCTTCGCGGGAGCTTTCTTGGCCGGAGCCTTCTTGTCAGGAGCAGCCTTTGCCGCAGCCGCCTTCTTTGCCGGAGCCTTCTTGGCAGCGGGCTTTTCTTCCTTAGCCTCGGCCTTCTTGGCGGGCGCTTTCTTCTCTGCTGCCTTCTTCGCCGGAGCCTTCTTCGTGGCGGGGGCCTTCTTGGCGGCTTCGGCTGCGGCGTTCTCGTCGGCTTCGATTGCCGCTTCGAGTTCCTCGCGGGTCACTTCGCGCTCGGTGATTTCGGCCTTGGAGAACAGGAAGTCGACGACCTTGTCCTCATACAGCGGCGCGCGCAGCTGGGCGGAGGCCATCGGTTCGGACTGGACGTACTGGACGAACCGCTCGCGGTCTTCCTGGCGATATTGCTGTGCGGCCTGCTGGACGAGCATGCTCATTTCCTGCTGGGTGACTTCCACACCGTTCTTCTGGCCGATTTCCGACAGCAGCAGGCCGAGGCGCACGCGGCGCTCGGCGATCTTGCGGTAATCGTCCTTCTCGGCCTCGATGTCCTTCATCGCCTGCTCGGGATCGGCGTCCTGCGCGGCTTCCTGCTGCAGCTGGGCCCAGATCTGGTCGAACTCGGCGTCGACCATCTTCTGCGGCACGTCGAAATCGTGCCCGGCGGCCAGCTGATCGAGCAGCTGGCGCTTCATCTGGGTGCGGGTGAGGCCGTTGGTTTCCTGCTCCAGCTGGCCGCGCAGCAGACCCTTGAGCTGGTCGAGCCCTTCGAGACCGAGCGACTTGGCGAAGTCTTCGTCGACCTTGGTTTCGCTTTCGACCTTCACCTGCTTGACGGTGATCGCGAACTGCGCGTCCTTGCCGGCCAGGTTTTCCGCCGGATAATCTTCCGGGAAAGTGACGGTGATGGTCTTCTCGTCACCGGTCTTCACGCCGGTCAGTTGCTCTTCGAAGCCGGGGATGAACTGGCCAGATCCGATCACGAGCGGGGCGTCTTCCGCCTTGCCGCCGTCGAACTCGACCCCGTCGATCGAGCCGGTGAAGTCGATGATCAGCTGGTCGCCGTCGGCGGCCTTCTTCGACTTGGGCGCATCCTTGTAGCTCTTCTGCTGGCCGGCGATGTTGGCGAGCGCCTCGTCCACCGCTTCGTCGGCAACCGGCACCGTCAGCCGCTCGAGCTTCAATCCGTCCAGATCGGGTGCGTCGACCGCCGGCAGCACTTCGAGGTCGATGGTCAGAACGGCATCCTTGCCTTCCTCATAACCTTCGGCGAGGTCGATCTGCGGCTGCATCGCGGGGCGCAGCTGCTTGTCCTGCATCACCTTGTCGACCGATTCGCGGATCACGTCGTTGACCGCCTGCGCATGCAACTGCTCGCCGTGCATCTTCTTGACGAGATTCGCCGGAACCTTGCCCGGGCGGAAGCCGGGCATGCGGACCTGCGGAGCGATCTTCTTGATTTCGGCATCCACGCGCGCGGCGATATCGCCAGCGGGGATCGTCACTTCGTAAGTGCGCGCAAGGCCGTTGTTGGTCGTCTCTTTGATCTGCATGATGCGAATTTCTTCTCGTCTAATCAATAAGTTCTATTGTCGTGAAGCGTGCCAGCGGCGGCTGGTGCGGGCGAAGGGACTCGAACCCCCACATCTTTCGATACTGGTACCTAAAACCAGCGCGTCTACCAATTCCGCCACGCCCGCAACCCGAACGAAGCCGCGCGCGGGTGGAAAGCCCACACGGACAGGGGAGCGCCCTTAGATTGGCACGGCTAAAAGGGCAAGCGGGGATGGTACCGGAACAGGCGGCATGTGCCAGGCGTTGGCCAGGTGAAAGGAATTCGCACCATGGCAACCGACCCCGCAACTCCGCCTGATCGCATCGAACCGCAGTCCCCGCCGGAAGCACCACCGCCCGCCCAGCCGGACGAAGCGCCCCGGACCGAGCCGCCGGAAATCGTCCCGCCCCAGCCCGATGTCGACACGCCCGGGCAGCTACCGCTGGAAGCTCCGCCGCAGGTATCCTGATCGCTTGACGCTTGCCGCGCGGATAATCGCGCAGTATCGGCGCGACCCATGAGCGACGATACTGCAAAAGACACCCCGCCCGACCGCCTTTCGGTCAACCCGCGCAGCGAATATTTCGATGGCGACAAGCTGCAACGCGGCATCGGCATCAGGTTCAAGGGCCGGGTGCGCACCGATATCGAGGAATACTCGATCTCCGAAGGCTGGGTGCGGGTGCAGGCCGGCAAGACGATGGACCGCAAGGGCCAGCCGCTCACCATCAAGCTCAACGGCCCGGTCGAAGCCTGGTACGAAGACCTGGGTGACGAGCCGCCGGTGGCGAAGAAGGCCTAAGCCTCAGTTGTCGTAGCGGCGCACGACCGCATCGAGCGGGTCTGTGCTGCGAGCAGCAGTGCGGACCACCGGACGCTGCGCGACGCGAACCGGCTGGGCCTGTGTCCGTTGTGTTTGCGACCGTTGCAGCGCCGCTGGTGCGGAAACGGCCTTAGGTGCGCTGTCGAGCGAAGCGAAGGCTTGGCTGAATTCGCGCGATGCTTGGACGCGCGCTGGAGCGGGATTCGGGGCAACCGGTCGCGGTGCCGGGGCCGCGGCGATCTGGGGGCGGCGCGGTGCCGCGCCCTTGCCGTAGATGAAGCCCTCCACAGGCCACGCGGTGGTGCCGAGATTGCCGAGC
>JBGSPZ010000388.1:0-2789 GCA_041738375.1 Parerythrobacter sp.
GTCGGTCAGGCGCGCGCGCGCTGCGTTGCTCATCGCGCCGGACCCCCGCGAGAGCCGGTTCGCGCAAGCAGTTCGCCGACGGTCACGATCGCAAAGCCGCGTGTCCGCAAGCCCGAGAGGATGGCGGGCAGAGCTTCGCGCGCCGTCTGGTTGTGGCGATACATCGGATGGATCAGGATGATCGAACCGGGCCGGACCCGGTCCAGGATGTCCTTCGCATAGGCCGCGGGATCAGAGAAGCGTTCCGGCTGGTCCTCGACGTCCCACATGATGGTGTGGAGGCCTGCATCCCGCGCTTCGAGCGGCAGGCCGATCAGCTTCCTCCCGAATGGCGGGCGAAACAGCCCCGAGTCCGAACCCGCCGCCGCGAGCAAGGTCTCGGTCTGCTCGATCTCGCTGCGATAGAACGCGCGGCTGTAGCCGATGTTGCGCTCGTGGCTGAAGCTGTGGTTGCCGAGTTCGTGTCCGGCTTCGAGGATCCTGCCCGCTTCCAGCGGGTGGCGCGCCATGTGCCTGCCGATCAGGAAGAAGGTCGCCTTCGCGTCGTGTTCTGCGAGAACGGGCAGGACAGCTGCGACCCCTTCGGGCGTCGGGCCGTCATCGAAGCTGAGCGCAACCAGCTTCTCGCGCGTTTCCACCCGGCAGGTCAGTTCGCCCGCCAGCTGGGTGCATTTCGCCTTGGAGAACGCGTTGAGGCCATAGAGCATGGCGCCAAACGCAAGCGCGATCATGCCGATACGAAAGACCCACCTGCGCCACATCGGCTGATGCTGTTGCACGGCTGCGGCGCAATCTCAACTGCTATGGACTCACCTGGCTGGAAGTGGGATCGCAAGACTCGGGCGTGCGAGCCTTGTGCGCCGCTTCGCGCTGGGCCTTCCTGAAAAGCTGATCGCGCTGGGCGGTTTGGGACAGGTCGGATTCGAACGCCGCAACCGCATGGCCAGCGGCGTCGGTAACGGTGATCCGCACCTTTCCGGCATACTCGGAGCCGAGCATCTCCAATGGAGCCTCCAGCACGAGCAAGCCGAGGAAATCGAGGGCATAAGTCGGGCGCACCAGCGGGTAGCTCGCGGCATCGCCTGCGCTTCGGGCCTCGACGGTCAGGCCCGCCCAGCGCCTGGATAGCTCGTCGACCGTCGCCGCCGTATCCAACAGCTGCATCTGGACGGTGGGTGTCGCGGGAACGCCGACACCATCCGCGCTCGCCTCATGGTAGGCTACGCGAAGATCGAACTCGGGCTGTCCGTCGGCATCGTTCGGGCGCGGACCGTCGTGCGACGGTGTCCAGTCCGCATAGGTACCGACAATCCGTCCGCCGGCCTCGACGTAGATCGCGACGTAAACCAGCGCGCCGTCCTCTCCGCTGGCTTCGGCAGAACAATAGGACTGCTCGGGAGCATCGGCTGGAGGCGCGGCGGCGGAGGTCGCCGCAGCGGCGGCCAGGAGACCGACGATGCCGGGAAAGCGCGTCACGATGCCGCGTGCGGCTGATCGAAACGGCAGACTGTGCCGCCGGTGGTCCCGATCTGCACCGTCGCGTGGCAAATCTGGTGATCGTGCTCCAGCGTGCGCGCAACCTCGCGCAGGAATGCATCGCCCGGATGGCCGCCGGGCATTTCGAGGTGGACGGTCAGCGCGGTCTCGGTGGTGGACATCGGCCAGATGTGCAGATGATGCACCGCCGTCACTCCGGGAAGGCCCGCGAGATAGCTGCGCACGCCCGCCTCGCACACGGTCTGCGGCACGCCGAGCAGTGCCAGCTTCATGCTTTCGTTGGCGAGGCCCCATGTGCCCCACGCAATCACCGCCACGATCAGAAGGCTGGTGACGGGGTCGATCCATAGCTGCCCGGTTGTCAGGATCAGCACGCCTGCGACCACAACCCCGATCGAGACCAGCGCATCGGCCGCCATGTGCAGGAAGGCCCCGCGGATATTGAGATCGTCGTGCCGCCCGCGCAGGAAGAGCAGCGCGGTACCGGTGTTGATCGCGATGCCGATGCCGGCGACCACCACCATGGTCATCCCCTCGATCGGGGCGGGGTTCCACAGGCGGTGCAACGTCTCGAACAGGATCGCGCCCACCGCCACCATCAGCAGCGCGGCATTGGCGATCGCGGCGAGGATGGTCGAGCTCTTGTAGCCATAGGTGAAGCGCGCGCTCGGCGGGCGCTTGGCCGCAACGCTCGCGCCCCACGCCAGCACCAGGCTGAGCACGTCGGACAGGTTGTGCCCTGCATCGGCGACCAGCGCCATCGAACCGGAGATGTAGCCGTAGACCGCCTCGACCACGACGAAGGCGGAGTTGAGCACGATGCCGATCAGGAAAGCGGCGCTGAAATCCTTCGGGGCGTGACTGTGTCCCGGCCCGTGCGAATGGTCGCCATGTGCATGTGCGTGCCCCAATCCGCGCGCTCCCCTTACCGGACCCTTTGTGGTCCTCGCGCTACCGAAAGGTGGCGCAATCCGCAATAAAAATGCAATCAAATCAGTATGATATACAGTATCCTAAGTGGTAATGATACAACATAACTGAATTTTGGTGATGCGCAAGCGGCTGAATCGGTGGGCGAAATCCTGTCATGCGGCGTCGGGCGTTTATCCGTCCGGTGAAACGCGCTTCTGTCGCCGAATCATTGGTAAACACACGCATCCAGCCCGTCGCGGCGCACCACCCCCATGCGCGCGGCGATGGTGTTGCCATAGCGGCGAGTGAAGCCGCCTACGCCGTTGACCGCGCGCTTCTTGGGCAAGGGGAGTATCGCTGCGATTCTTGCCGCCTCGGCG
>JBGSPZ010000392.1:0-1580 GCA_041738375.1 Parerythrobacter sp.
GTCGGTCAGCAGCATCACCGGGGTCATGTACTGCACCGCGATGCGGCAGGCCTCGATCGCGCATTCGAACGCGTCGGCGGGGCTGCGCGCGGCGATCACCGGCATCGGCGCATCGCCGTTGCGGCCATAGACCGCCTGGTAGAGGTCGCTCTGCTCGGTCTTGGTCGGCAGGCCGGTCGAAGGGCCACCGCGCTGTGAATTGACGATCACCAGCGGCAGTTCGGTCATGATGCCAAGGCCGATCGCCTCGGTCTTGAGCGCGATGCCAGGCCCCGACGAAGACGTGATGCCGAGCGAGCCGGCATAGCTCGCCCCGATGGCGGCGCAGATCGCGGCAATCTCGTCTTCCGCCTGGAAGGTGGTGACGTTGAACTCCTTCATCCGCACCAGATGGTGCAGGATCGCCGAGGCAGGCGTGATCGGATAGCCGCCGAAAAACATCGGCAGGCGAAGGAGCCGACATCCGGCAACGAGGCCGAGCGCAATACCCTCCGCACCGGTCAGCGTGCGATAGAGCCCCGGCGCGGTCGGCACCGGGTCGACATGGACCTGCCGCAGCGGCCCCGCCAGTTCCGCCGTCTCGCCATAAGCATGGCCCGCATCGAGCGCGGCGATATTCGCCTCGGCGATCTCGGGCTTGCCCTTGAACTTGGCCTTCAGCCAGTCGTGGATCGGCGTGCGGTCGCGGTCGAACATCCACAGCGCGAGGCCGAGCGTCCACATGTTCTTCGACCGCAGCGCATCCTTGTTGCCGAGGCCGTAGGGCTTGACCGCCTCGATCGTCCGCGCGGAGATATCGAGCCGCAGGACATCGTATTTGGCCAGCGTATCGTCGTCGAGCGGGTTCACCTCGTACTTCGCCTTGTCGAGGTTGCGCTTGCCGAACTCGCCCTCGTCGACGATCACCAGGCCGCCCGGCTTCAATGCGGGCAGGTTGGTCTTGAGCGCCGCGGGGTTCATCGCCACCAGAACGTCGGGCGCATCGCCCGCGGTATCGACATCGGTTGCGCCGAAGTTGATCTGGAAGGCGGAGACCCCGAACAGCGTGCCCTGCGGCGCGCGGATCTCGGCGGGGAAATCGGGGAAGGTCGCGAAATCGTTGCCCGACAAGGCGCTCGACAGGGTGAACTGCCCGCCGGTCAATTGCATGCCGTCACCGGAATCCCCGGCGAAACGGACGACGACGGCTTCGGGTTTTTCGGAAAGAGGCGGCTTGGCCAAGGTAGCCATCGGTAATCCTTTGCTCGCGCGGCTCGGCCCGCGCTGTCATGTGTGGCCGGGCACCTATGAACCCGGTCCTGCTCCCGCAATCAAGTTTTTCTCTGCTACCTGCAAAATGTCGAGTGGAAAAGGCGCGCACCCCCGCTAAGCTGTCGGCAAATCAGGACAAGGGGCAAAGCGGCAATGGCCGATACCGAACATTTTGTACGCGAGGATGTGAAGGCCTTCCTCGCCCTGCTGGAGGCAGCCGGGGGCCCGCCGCTTGACGAGGTGACCATCGCCGAAGCGCGCGCGGGATACCAGGCGCTGCACGATATGGCGGACGCGCCGGCGCGCGAGCTGGTGGTTATCCGCAACCT
>JBGSPZ010000398.1:0-7397 GCA_041738375.1 Parerythrobacter sp.
CCTCGCACCACAGCCCCGCGATGGCTGCCCCCGCATCGACAAACCGCTCAAGCCGGTCGAAGCTGCTGTCGCCCGACTTGAGGCCGACGATCGCCCCCGCAATCGCCCAGCCGGGCAGTTCGGGCTGGCGACCGAACCGCTCGGAGAGCAGCCCCACCAGCTCCTTCGGCCCATCGGCGGCGAAGAACTCGAAGCTGGCCTCGCCGCGCCACACTTCGACCACGTGGCGCGAAGGATCGGTGAAGTCGAGCACCGAGTAGGCGCTTTCGGCGCAATTTACCGCCAGCCAGTCGGAGGTGAGGAACGTCGGCTGGGGGTAATTGGTCGTCCAGTAATCGCCCCCTGCCATGCCATCGGCATCCATCGCCCGGGTCAGCTCGGTCGCCTTGTCGCGCCCGACGCCGGGTTCGCTGGTCCACATCGGGAACCGGCGGCCCGACAGCTCGAGATAGCTCATCTGCTCCCCGCCGCCCCACACCGCCCCGCCCGGGGTTGCCTTCAATTTCAGCCAGATCCGGTCGTAACCCGGCTCCAGGCAGGTGATCCGCAGGGTGTTTCCTGTGCAGGAAAGACGGGTAACCGGTCGCCCCGCATCGAGCATTTCGATTGCTTCCCCGGCCAGCCGAAAATCCCCCGGTGCAATCTGCCCTGTGGGTGAATCCTCGATTCTGAAGTTGCCGCGGACCATCTCGACCAGCGGCGCACCCTGCGCAATGACTACCGAAGGACAGGAATGAGTGTGGCTGAGCAAGACGCGGACGCCCATGACGAGCTCGAACCCGTCTTCGCGGCACCGAAAGTGCAGATCTTCGCCCAAAAGCCCTCTCCTGTGCGGCATTGTTGCATCACATCTGCATGTCGATCAAGGGCCATATGACAGCGCTTGACATAAAATCGCGCGGGTGACATTTTCCAGCCTGAGGATCGTGCATTGAGGGCCCATGCGAGGCACCTGTCACGCCCGTGGGAAGAGGGAGAGCATCATGAAACTACTGCGTAACCGCGCGCTGCGCGCATTGTGCCTGTCGACCAGCGTGATCGGGATGGGCGCGGCGACTACTGCGCAAGCCCAGGACGATGACAGCGGCGAAACCGGCAACGGGGTCGATGTCATCGTTGTTACCGCGCAGAAGGTTTCGGAGAATGTCCAAGACGTCCCGATTTCCATTACCGCAGTCACCGGCGACCGGCTCGAGCAGACCGGCACCACCAGCCTCGAAGGGCTGACCCAGATCGTCCCCTCGGTCACCTTCCGCAAGGGCACCACCAGCGCCAACAGCGCCATCGTGATGCGCGGCGTCGGCACCATCACCTTCTCGATCGCCGCCGAACCCAGCGTCTCGACCGTGGTCGACGGGGTCGTGCTCAGCCGCTCGGGCCAGGCCTTCATGGATCTGGTCGATGCCGAGCGGCTCGAAGTCCTGCGCGGCCCGCAAGGTACACTGTTCGGCAAGAATGCCAGCGCCGGCCTCGTCAGCATCGTCTCCAAGGGCGGAACCGATAGCTTCGAAGCCGACGGGCGTGCCGAATGGTACGAAGGCGACGAATACCGCCTGCGCGGATCGCTCTCCGGTCCGCTGGGGACCGATCTCAGCGCGCGGGTGACCGGCTTCTACGGCAGCTATGACGGCAATATCCGCAACATCGCGACCGGCGACGATGTCAACGGCTATGAACACTACGGTGCGCGCGGTCTGGTCGATTACGACAGCGGCCCGGCGCGCCTGCGCTTCATCGCCGACTATTTCCGCGCCGACGACGATTGCTGCGCCGATGTCACCACCGTCAGCCGAGGGGCGATCCTCGATGCCGAACTCGGCTTGCCGGGCGGCGTCGCGCAGGGGCTGGAGCAGCGTTCGGTCAACCACAACCTCGTCACCCAGACGCGGGACAAGCAGTGGAGCCTGACCGCTTCGGGTGATTTCGACGTCTTCGAAAGCCATACGCTGAGCGTGGTCACCGGCTATCGCGACTGGACCAACCGCGAAATCCGCGAAGGCGACTTCTTGCCGCGCGCAACCACCACCGCAGGCGAGCTGCATGATGACGGTACGGTCGACACGCAGCAGTTCTCGGTCGAGGCGCGGCTGGCCTCTGATCAGGCCAAGCCGTTCTTTTACCAGGTCGGTGCATTCTACTGGCGGTCGGACAACCAGCAGGTGTTCACCCGCCGCGACATTACCTGCACCACCTCGACCCTGCCGGTCGATCCGGTGACCGGCGCGCGGCCGTGCAACGTCAACGACACGGTCAACACGCTCTTCCCCACAGCGACCTCCGACAGCGACGTCAATTCGAAGAACCTCGCGGTGTTCGGGCAGGCGACCTACCGCTTCAGCGACATGTTCGCGCTGACCGGGGGCTTGCGCTACACGTGGGACGATCTCGACTATGTCCATGTCCGCGCGCCCGGGGTGAATGCGGCCACCGGGCTTCCCGCGACCGGACCCGGCGTTTCGGGCAATCCGGCGGGCGGCACGATCGCCAGCGGCGGCAACGGGACCAACACCTCGGCCGGCAGCAGCAGCAACGGCAACCTCTCGGGCAAGGCGGTGCTGCAGTTCACCCCATCGGACGATGTGCTGCTCTACGGCAGCTACACCCGCGGCTACAAGGGCCCGGCGTTCAACGTGTTCTTCAACCACACCGCGCCGACCAACGCGATCCCGATCGACGAGGAAACCTCCGACGCGTTCGAGATCGGCCTCAAGTCGCAGTTCCTCGACAACCGCGTGCAGCTCAACCTCGCCGCGTTCAGCGTCGAGTACGACGGATTCCAGGCCAACAACTTCGTCAACCTGAATGGCGCGGTGGTGACCAACCTGACCAACGCCGGCACGGTCAAGAGCGAAGGCTTCGAAATCGATCTGACCGCTGTGCCGACCGACGGGCTGACCCTGCGCGCGAGCGGTGCCTATGCCGATGCGCGGGTGAAGGAATTCAACCCCAACCCGCTAACCAATGCGCCCGACGCCCGCAACGGCACCCAGCTGCCGCTGGCACCCAAGTTCGTCTACACGCTGGGCGCGAATTACGAGACCGATCTCGGCGGGTTCAAACTCTATCTCGACACCGATTTCCGGCATGTCAGCCGCCAGTTCTCCGATCTCGGGGAAAGCGGGCCGATCGCGCCCTACGGCATCTGGAACGCCTCGCTCGGCTTCTCCGATCCGGACGATCTCTACCGCCTGACCTTCCACGTGCGGAACATCACCGACGAGAGCTATGCGCTGCTCAACGTCAGCAACGGCCAGCGCCTGCAGATCCCGCGCGATGCCGACCGCTTCTTCGGGGTGAGCCTGCGGGCCCGGGTGCGTTGAGGCATCCCCTGACGTTCGCATGACCCAAGGGCCGCCGGAGCGATCCGGCGGCCCTTCCTGTTCCGGGCATCGCTTGCCCGGATCGCTCCCCGTCGATTAGGAAGCCGCGATGGCCGAAAATTCCCCCCATCTGTCGAGCCGCTTGCGCTGGTCGCTGTTCACCGTGCTGTGCATCGCCGGGGTATTCAACGCGATGGACCGCCCGATCATTGCCATCCTCAAGCCCGACATGATGGCGGATTTCGGCTGGAGCGACAGCGACTTCGGCGATCTGGCGGCGGTGACGCAGTTCTCTGCCGCTTTCGCTTTCCTGTTCACCGGCTGGCTGGTCGACCGGCTGGGGGTACACCGTTCGATGCAGGCGGGCGCAACGGCATGGAGCATTGCCGCCATGGCGCACGGCTGGGCAATCACCACCTGGCAAGTGGTCGCCGCGCGGGTCGGGCTGGGCGTGACCGAAGCGGTGCAGACGCCCTTGACCATCAAGACCGTCGCCACCCTGTTCGAGCCGGACCGGCGCTCGCTTGCCCTCGGCTTCGCGACATTGCTGGCGGGGGCAGGCACGATTGCCATGCCCTTCGTCATCCCCGGCCTTGCACTCGCATTCGGCTGGCGCGGAGCATTGGTCGTAGGCGGTATAGGCGGGCTGATTTCGCTGGTGCTTTGGATGGTTCTTGCACGCGGGGTAAGATTTGCGGTTCCATCGGAAGATGAAATGCGGGCCGACGCCGTGTTCGGCGACAGCGCAGCCTCCGCCAGCGTCGAGCATGATGCCTACGGCAGCATTCTGACCAATCGCCAGACCTGGGGCATCGTCATCGCCAAGGCGCTGTCCGACATGACCTGGTGGTTCATCAATTTCTGGCTGGCGGATTATTACCGCAAGGAATTCGGGCTGACGACGCTTGAGCTGGCGGTGCCGCTGGCCATCGCCTTTGCCGGATCGGGGCTCGGTGCGCTGTTCGCCGGATGGGTCTCCACGAAGCTGCTCGAGCGCGGCTGGAGCGTCAACCGCGTGCGCAAGACCGTGATGCTGGTGTCTGCGCTGATCGTCGCACCCTTGCCGCTGGTGCTGCAGCTTGACTCGTTCTGGCCGGTTGCGTTGATGATGGGCGTGGTGATGGCCGGGCATCAAGGCTTTTCGCTGTCGATCTTCTCGACCATCACCGATGTCGTTCCCAATGCCCAGGTCGCCCGGGTAACCGCATTCGGGGCTTTCATGGGCAATATGGGCGGGGTGCTGATCAGCCTGGTCGCCGGCCGCGTGCTTGACGCAGGGTTCGGCTTCGTCCCGCTGTTCGTCTTTGCCTCGAGCTCCTATCTGCTGGCGCTGGCATGGTTCCACTGGCTGATCCCGGTCATCCGCCGCGATGGGGGCGCGCTGGCGGTGGCGCAGTAAGCGGAAGATTCGCATCGCTTCCATCGCTGCGCAAAGTTGTGACGCGCGAGCGCATCACCTGGTCCTGCTCGTCGCACGTGAAGCCGAAATTGCGCGGCAACCCGTCACCGACATAGGCGCTGGCGAGCTGGCCGAGGAGGTCGTAGGCGAAGGCTGAAAGGCGACACTAAGGCGACACCAAAACCCTACAGCGCGCATGAGGCGGGAATGGCGGGGGCGTTGTCGGCAAAGTGGCCAGTTGTTCAGCTTATGAACGACGTTGCCGAGCAGGATGACCGATTTGGCACATAGCGCAGCTGACGAATAAAGCTGCACGCGGTCCGGGCGGGGGGGTCGGTTTTCGAAGAGCCGGTGGAAGCTGGCAGGCTCGTTGCGTGTAGGAAAATGGAACCGGTGATAAGATGCCGAGCCGGGCGCACTCGATTGAGATAAGTATAGCGCCACCGGACCTTCATCCGCTATCGTTTCGGTGATCAAGCTGCTGATGCACAGAAGAGCACTCATAAATCATCTTTAACGCCATGTAATATAGCGCATTTCCACGTCGTATCTTTGGTGAAGCCCCGATAGTGGCCCCATAGCCCTGAAACCGAAAAGGGTGCCGGTCCCTGAACACAAAGACGCGTCCGCGAATCGCGCCACGGATGTCAGCTTTGCGCTCCAAGAGCGATCATTCCAATCGTCTCAGTTAACGCCCGGACACTGACCTAAATTTGCTGGTATTCCGCCATATTCGGGTTCATTCGAGCCCCGATTGTGCCCGACCGGGTAAAATAGCTTCCGCGCCTAGATCGCTGAACTGAATATCCGAGCCTTCGGCTGCCGATAGCGATCGAAAGTCGCCGCAATGGCCCGGACATAGGGTAGCCCCGCCGCTTTCAGGCAGATTTCCGAGCCATCGAGCGTGACCAGCCCTTGCTCCACAAATGGTGCCAGTCCCGGCGCGATTTCGCGCGCAAGGCAGCTCCCGATGCGGGCGCTACCGTCGCATAGCAGACGTTCGATCACTGCCCCGCGATAGCGGTCATCGGCCGAACGAAGGATGCCGCGCTCGGTCGTGAGCAGGCCCTGCCCCGCCAGCATGCGATAGCGCCCGCTGTTCTTCTCGTTCTGCGCCAGCAGGTCGGGAAAACTGCTGATCGCCGAGCTGCCGAGACCGATGAGGTTGGCCGCAGCATCGTCGGTAAAGCCCTGGAAGTTGCGGTGCAGAGTGCCATTCACAGCCGCTTGCGCCAGGGGGTCACCCGGACGAGCAAATGGTCGAACCCGACAGGCTGGTAGAGTTGGGCGACGAGGAAACCATAGCCCAGCGTCGACATGGCGAAGCGTTCGTCCTGGTCCGGCAAATTTCTGGCATCGATGGCGCGTTGGCGCGGCACGATATGCGGCACATGGGCATAGCCGAACAGCGCGATCCGATCTGCGCCGAGCTTTACTGTCCGTTCGAGGCTGTCCTGCAAATCGTCGCGCGATTGTCCGGGCAACCCATACATCAGGTCGAAATTGATCGAGCCTACGCCCGCTTCGCGCAGCCATTCGGAGGTCTGTGCGATCATCGCTTCGGGTTGCTCGCGCCCGATAGCGGTCTGGCAATGAGGGGCAAAAGTCTGCACCCCCATGCTGGCGCGCTGCACCCCGACTTCGCCCAGCGCATCGGCCCATTCCGACGTCATGGTGCGCGGGTCGAGTTCGATCGACCATTCGGGATTGCACAAGACAAACCGCCGCTCCAGCTCGGCCACGAGGTCGAGGAATTCGGCCGGTGCAATGGCGTTGGGGCTGCCCCCGCCGAAAGACACCCGCCGCACCCTTGTGCCTGACGGTAGCAACCCAGCGACTGTCGCAATCTCGGCATGGAGCGCGACGAGATAGCTTTCCAGCCGCGTCCTTCGGTTGGACTTGCCGGTGTTACAGCCGCAGTAGAAGCAGATCTGCTCGCAGAACGGAATGTGGAGATAGAGAGAGACGTCGCCCTCCATCTTCTCCAGCGCGGCGCGATGAGTGACGGGAGCGAGCACACCGAAATCGGCGGCGGTAGGATAGCTGGTGTAGCGGGGAACAGGCTTTGCCAGCAGATCGGGGTGATAGGGCCACATGCCAGCCTGATGCAGGTCAGGCGCGTTAACGTCCTTGATCGAGATCAAGTTTGGTTTTGCCAAATTTCTCACGGCAGCTTCCGGCGTGGCAGGCCTTCATCGGACAGTCGTCGCGCTTGGAAGGTGTGCGCCCCGGAATCTTGAGCGTAATCGAGCCACCACCGCAAAGCTGGCTGGTGATCTCTCGCGCCTGTGCGGGAGGGGAACCCAATGCCAGGGGCACGCAGGCGAGCAAGCCGAGAGCCAGCCCCCTCACGGCTCCATCTCCTCGTCCTCGATCAGGATGCGCTGTGCCGCGCCGTCGAGGTCCTCGAACTGGCCGCTGCGCATGGCCCAGAAGAACACCGCCAGCCCCAGCGCGCCCATCCCCAGCGCTATGGGGATCAGGAATGTCAGAATACTCACTTCGCCGCCCCCGAAAGCCGCAGCGAATTGGCCACCACCACCACCGAGCTCAGCGACATGGCGATCGCGGCGATCATCGGCGTCACCATCCCGGCGAGCGCCAGCGGCACGGCCAGGATGTTGTAGCCGATGGCAAAGACGAAGTTCTGCCGCACGACCTGCATCGTCCGCCGCGCC